>JAJRRZ010000244.1 GCA_024279045.1 Alphaproteobacteria bacterium | reverse complement strand
GCAAGCCGTGCTGGCATTGCTGGCCAATGCCCATCGGCATGGGCTGAATGCCAACCATTACCGCGTGCCGGTGGTGTGGGAGAGCAGCGGCGATGCCGCGGCCATTGCGGGCAATGTGCAGAACCTGGCGCGGCTGGATGTGGAGCTGACGGCCATGGCCCTGCGCTATGCGCGGCACTTGTCCGGCGGGGTGGTGAATCCCAATGCCATCAGTTCCTACCATGATCTGAAGCCGCCGAAGGTTGCCGCGCCGCAGGCGCTGAAGACGCTTGCGGAGACAGCTGATGCCGCCAGTTGGCTGGAATCGCTGGCGCCTCGCCATTTCGCCTATGGCCTGATGAAGCTGGAACTGGCGCGGTTGGGCAATGCGCCGGAAGAAGAGTTGCTGCCGCCCATTCCCGTGGGCAGGCTGATCCGTCCCGGCATGCGCGACGAGCGCCTGGCGCTGATCCGCCAGCACCTGGCAAAACTGGGTTTTCTGCCGGGCAGTGGCGCTGGCGCGGCGGGACAGCAGGAAGACGCTATCGCTTCGCCCACCGCCGGGCAAGGCAATGATGCAATGGTGCTGGATGCGAGCCTGGAGGGTGCGGGCAATGCCGCGCCAGCAGGTGATCCGCTGGTGTATGATGCGGCGATGGTGAAGGCGGTGAAGGCATTTCAGCGCAAGGTGGGCATGAAGCCCGACGGGCTCATCGGCAAGGGCACCATTGGCGCGCTGAACCGGCGCAACAGCCGCGACACGAAGGGCGCGCGCATCGTCCGGCTGAAGCTGAACATGGAGCGCCTGCGCTGGATGCCGCGTAACTTCGGCAATCCGCATTTCCTGGTGAATGTGCCGGCCTACATGGTTTACCTCTACGAGGATGGCAAGGTGCGCTGGTCCAGCCGGGTGGTGGTCGGCAAACCGAAAAACCAGACCTATTTTTTCTCCGATCGTATCCGCTATGTGGAGTTCAACCCGTACTGGGGCGTGCCACAGTCGATCATTCGCAAGGAGTTCATTCCGAAGCTGATCAAGAACCCCTACTGGCTTGACCAGGAAGGCTACGAGGTGCGCGACCGCAAGGGGCGCGTCATCAGTTCCGCCTTGGTGGACTGGGCGCGCTGGCGCAATGCCAAGCACATCCCCTTCAATATACGCCAGTTGCCAGGCGACAAGAACGCGCTGGGGCGGCTGAAGGTGATGTTCCCCAACAAGCACGCCATCTACATGCATGACACGCCTTTCAAGAGCCTGTTCAACCGCTCGCGCCGGGCTTTCTCCCATGGCTGCGTGCGCGTGCACAAGCCGCGCGAGCTGGCCGAACTGGTGTTGGGGCTGGATCCCTATGAGATCGAAAACTTCCTGAAGGCCGGCAAGAACAAGCAGGTGCGGCTGAAAAAGACCATTCCGGTGCATATCGGCTACTTTACCGCCTGGCCGGATGACCGGGGACGCATGCAACATTATGCGGATGTTTATGGCCGCGACCGGTTGCTGAAGACGGCGCTGGCCAAGCATGATGCCGCCTATCGCCGTGGCATGGAGCTGGCCGGGTTGCAATGAGGCGGGTCAGAAGGCGCATCTGCCGCCCGGTGATGGCCTGAACGAATTTTCACCCGGATTGCAGCCGCTGCGGCTTGCCGTGGCGGCTGTTCGTGCGCATATTGTTCAGCTGGAACAGGCTGTTCAACCAGGGACTGGACTCGATACCTGAGCACTCCCCATGTGCATTTTGGCTGCATATCAGACGGTTTTCGTTCTTGCCAATAGCTCCACTATTGCCCGCGATCGAAAAACCGCTGCCATTTTGCCAAAATGCCCATGAGAAGCACTCATTTATCGAGACCAGATCCCACAGGAAATCACGGGCGCTCATGACCATCAGCTACATCAAGACCACTTTTCTGCTGGCGGCGCTGACCGCGCTGTTTCTGGGCATCGGCTATCTGCTGGGCGGGCAGGCGGGCCTGCTGATAGCACTGGCCGTTTCCGTCGGCATGAATGTGTTCTCCTGGTGGAATTCCGACAAGATGGTGCTGCGCATGCATAACGCCGAGCCGGTGGACGAGCGCAGTGCTCCGGAGCTTTACAGGATGATTGCCCGGCTGGCGCAGAATGCCAACATGCCGATGCCGAAGATATACATCATTCATACCGAGCAGCCCAATGCTTTCGCTACCGGGCGCGACCCGGAGCATGGCGTGGTGGCGGTTACCACTGGTCTGTTGCGCATGCTGAGCGAAGAGGAGCTGGCCGGCGTCATGGCGCATGAAATGGCGCATATCAAGAACCGCGACACGCTGATCATGACTGTTACCGCGACCATTGCCGGCGCGATTTCCATGCTGGCCAATTTTGCCATGTTCCTTGGTGGGCGCGATCGCAACAACCCACTGGGATTTGTTGGCACGCTGCTGCTGATGATCCTGGCGCCGTTGGCGGCGATGCTGGTGCAGATGGCCATTTCCCGCACTCGCGAATATGCCGCTGACCGCGAAGGTGCGCTGATTGCCGGAAATCCCGTGTGGCTGGCCCGTGCCCTGGAAAAGATCGAGGCCTATGCGCGCGGCATTCCCAACCCGGCGGCGGAGGCGCATCCGGAAACGGCGCATCTGTTCATTGTCAATCCGCTGACCGGGCAGGGCATGGACAATCTGTTTTCCACCCACCCGAACACGGAGAACCGCATTGCCGCGTTGCTGGAGCTGGCGCGGGAGATGGGTGTGAATGCGCACACGGGTGGTTCCGGCCACCGGCGGCATGGTGGTGCGTCGCCGTGGGGCGATGTCCGCGGCGCCGGTTATGGCCATGACACTGGTCCGGATGATGTTCCGCCGCGTGGCCCGTGGGGCTGAGGCATGGCGGTGGAGAATGGTGTGTCCGCCAGCGGCCTGCCAGCGCGGCGCATTGCCTGGAGCGTGTTGCGCGCGGTGATTTGCGGAGGACGGATGCTGGGTGAGGCGCTGCAGGCGCAGGCTGATGCGTTGGCGGCGCTGACTGCGGCGGATCGGGCGCTGGCCGAACACATCAGCCGCGCCACCTTGCGCCATCGCGGGCAACTGGAGCACATCATCTGCGGATTTCTGCGCAGGCCGATGCCGCAACGCAAGGGGTGTGCGGCGCGGGTGGCGCTGCTGATGGGGGCGGCGCAACTGCTGGTCATGCGCACGCCGGCGCATGCGGCCATTCACACCAGCGTGGCGTTGCTGAAGGGTGATGCGAACCAGCGGCATTTCGCCGGGTTGGCCAATGCCGTGTTGCGGCGGGTGGCGGAGGGCGGTGGCGAGCTGCTGCAACAGGCCGATGCATTGTTGAACTTTCCCGGCTGGTTGCGGCGGCGCCTGGAACGGGCATATGGCGCAAGGGCGCTGCGCGGCATGGCGGAAGAACTGCTGCGCGAGCCACCGCTGGACATTACCGTGAAGGATGCGGCGGAAGCTGCGGGCTGGGCGGAGCGGCTGGGGGCAGTGGTGCTGCCCACCGGCACGTTGCGCATCATGCAACCGCGCGGGGCGGTGGCGGCCCTGCCAGGCCATGATGCTGGTGCGTGGTGGGTGCAGGATGCCGCCGCGGCCTTGCCCGCGCCATTGCTGGGTGAGGTGCGCGGGCGGCTGGTGGCCGACCTGTGCGCCGCGCCGGGCGGCAAGTCGGCGCAACTGGCGGCGCGCGGTGCGCGGGTGTTGGCGGTGGATGTTTCCGAGCGGCGGCTGCGGCGGTTGCGGGAGAACATGGCGCGGCTGAAGCTGGAAGAGCGCGTGGAGGTGATCGTCGCCGATGCCACGGCGTGGCGGCCCGCGCAGCCGGTGGACGCGGTGCTGCTGGATGCGCCGTGCAGCGCCACGGGCACCTTTCGCCGTCATCCGGATGTGCTGTTTGCCAGATCGGCGGCACAGGTGCGGGAGCTGGTGGCATTGCAGCGGCGGATGCTGCAACACGCCGCCGGGCTGGTGAAGCCGGGCGGGATATTGGTCTATTGCGTGTGTTCGTTGCTGCCGGAAGAGGGCGAGGAGCAGATTGCGCGGTTTCTGGCCTCCGATGCCGGGCGCGGCTTTGCGCGCCAGCCTATGGTGCCGGAGGAGGTGGGCGGACAGGCGCATTTCATCACTGGCGATGGCGATTTGCGCACGCTGCCGCAGATGTCTGTTGGTGATGCGCGGGGGCTGGATGGGTTTTACGTCGCGCGGCTGCGGCGTGAGAGAGTGTGAGTTCAGAGCCTGCCGCTGGCCAGCAGCCAGGCCAGCAGGGCGAAGGCACCGGTGGCGAGGCCCGCCAGCCAGGCCATCCACAGCAGCGCCTGTTGTGCGCCGCCGGAGATCGTGCGCAGCAGAGGGCGCGCGTCGGCCTCGTCGGAGCGTAGCAGGCGCTCGCGCTGCACCGCACGGTGGGCGATGAACTTGCGCAGAAATTCCACCAGTTCGTCGAGGTTGTCGGTTTCCAGGATGACTTCGCGGCCTTCCGAGGTGTCCTGCACCAGCCGCCAACGCTGCTGATCGGGCGCGATGGTTACAAAGGAGACGAAATCCAGCCAGAGCTTGGGTTTTTCACCATTGACAAGCGCTAGCTCGATGAAACCACGCAGCTCGGGCAGGCTCTCCACGTAAGGGGTAAGTTCCTGTTTCACCGCCAGCAGGCGCATGGCGGCCATGTCGCGTGCATCCAGGCGCACGTCATGGCTGGCGCCCTGCAGCTCGCGGGCGCGTTTCAGCTCCTGTGTCATGATGCGTGCCGCATCATCCATTTCGCCGGTGGCAGGTGTGCTGCCGGCCTGATGGTTGGTGATGTTGCCGTTGGCTGTCATGTTGGCGGCAATCTCCCCCTGTTGGCGGCTGGCCGGGCCATTTCCCGCAATGATACATGCCCCTGTCCTGTGGCGGCAACAAGCAAGCACCGTGCCAGCCGGGCAAATGCTGCGGTTGAGGATGAATGGCAAATGAATGCAGTACTCAGAAAAAGGTCAGCGCTCTTGTGGCATCAGACAGGACGGGCGGCATGTGCAACAGACAAAAGGAGGTAATGTCATGACGAAAAATCCCGTGAAACTCCTTGCTGCGGCAGTGGTGGCGAGCGCTGCGCTGGGGCTGGGTGTTCCGGGCATGCCGGCGCAGGCAAGCCCCAGTATCTACATGAGCGTGGGTGTTGGCGCGCCGATGTTCCATGATTACGATGATTACTTGCCACTGCTCAGGGAATATCGCCCGCGGACGCGCCATGTCGGAGAGTACTATCATTCTCCACGCTGGCGTTATCGACCGCGCAAGGTGCGGGTGTTCAAACAGGTTTGCGAACGGCGCGTGCGGGTGGTGCGTAAGTGGTCGTATCGCAAGCAGCGCTGGGTGAAGCGCACCTGGTATGGTCCTCGGCGCTGCTGGCGGGTACGCATCCGCTGATTGCCAGGAACAGGTCTAGGGTCTGGACTCAATACCTGAGCACTCCCCATGTGCATTTTGGCTTCATCTCAGGCGATTTTTCGTTCTTGCCAATAGCTCCACTATTGCCCGCGAACGAAAAACCGCTGCTATTTTGCCAAAATGCCCATGAGAAGCACTCATTTATTGAGACCAGACCCTGGCCTGTTTTGCTTCGCGGCCTGTCCGGTTTGTGCCGGGCAGGTCTTTTTTCAGGCATGGCGGGCGCATACCCCGCACTGGCGAGGCCATTCTGCCCGCGGCTTGCCGCGTGGCGTACCGCTTGTTGACTTGCCAGGGAATTTTGGGAATGCTGTCTTTCCAGAGGGGGACAGAAGGGGTTCACTGCAAGGCGATGGGCATGTCTGGCAGGCGGCGTTAGCCTCAAGTTAACGCTCTTGCGCTTTCATGTCTGGCGGAAGTTGCCAAAAGGTGGCCTCATTTGTGTGGCGTATTCCCTGCCGATTCCCTGCGGGGGGGTGTGTTCCGACACTTGATGCCATCACCTCAGGCTCGCGGTTTGCGGGCTGGTGGCGGACGAACAAAACGGCACATGCCGGAACAACGACTGGCCGAAGGGGTGGCTGCATATGCGTGTGGGTGTTGAGGAGGACAAGACCGGCGCTTCGCTTGGTGGCGTGATGCCGGCAGCGCGTGCGCGAGCGTTGGTCGCGGCGCTGGGGCTGCTGATGACCGGCATGGCCGCCAGCGGGGCACAGGCGGAAAGCCGCACCATCTCCATGTATCACGTCCACACCAAGGAGCGCATCACCGTTACCTACTGGAAGGATGGGCGTTTCATTCCTTCCGCCCTGCGCAAGCTCAACTGGTTTCTGCGCGACTGGCGGCGCAACAAGGCCGTGCGCATGGACCCGCGCACCATTGACCTGATCTGGAAATTGCACGCCGACCTGGGCTCGAAGGAACCCATTCACATCATCTCCGGTCATCGTTCCGCACGCACCAATGCCATGCTGCGCCGCATCGGCAGGCGTGTGGCGCGGCGCTCGCGCCATATCACGGGGCAGGCCATCGATTTCAAGTTTCCCGACGTGCCAACCTGGAAAGTGCGCTATCTGGCGCTGGCTTATGGCATTGGCGGCGTGGGTTACTACAGGCACAATGGTTTCGTCCATGTCGACACCGGCAAGGTGCGGCATTGGCCGCGCATGTCGCAACGCAGACTGGCCAGCGTCATCAACAAGTACCGCCGCATGATTGGCCGTGGCTACAGGCGCGGCAACAATTACATCATGCTGGCCAAGGCTGGCGGCAACGGATCCGCAAACCGTCGCACCAACTTCAACCGCCGCTCCCAGGCTCTGTTGAACAGGCGTGACAAGAGCAGCACGCCGAAGATGAAGGCCGGGGAGGTGCTGCTGGCGGCTGCTGGCGCGACAGGCGCCAAGCACGCGAAAGGCGCTGCTTCCAGCACTGTGAAGGCACAAGGCAAGCCGGTGCCGCTGCCGGGAGTGAAGCCGGTGTTGCTGACCGCTGCCACCAGAGCGGACAAGGCCGCCACCACCGTGCCAACGCCGAAGGCGCGGCCCTATGAGGTGCTGGTGCTGGCTGCCAGCCGCATGGAAATCACGCCGGTTTCCGCTCCGGCCACCATCACGAATTTTGCCCGCGGCAAGAGCACGCGCGATCCCATCGGTGTGGTGATCGCCAGCCTGCCGCAGCAGGAAGTTGCGCCCGTTCCGCAGCAGCGTCCACGCACCTCTGGCCGCCAGTGGCCAAAGGTGATGCGCGCCGGCAAGGGTGATCTGGCCGTGGCGCTGGCCGAGGGCACGGCCCGCGGTGTGCCCACGCTAGCCGGTGCTGTGCTGCACGCCCCGGCCACCGATGTGGTGCGCAGCGGCAAGGGCGACATGATGATTCGTGGATCGCTGGGCATGTCGGCGGAGGAGCTGGCAGTGCGCAATGGTGCGCCGATGCTGGGCAACAACGTGCAGCAGGCCAACATGTATTGGCCCGGGGCGCAGGTGCGCCCAGTGCCCGACCGCGTCAATCGCCCGCAGCGGGTGAACCGCTCCGGCAAGGGTGATCTGCTTGCCAGCACACGCCTGCCGGAAAATATCCGCAAGGCGGCGCTGGAGCGCGGCGCGCTGGCAGCCGGAAAGTTGCAGCCCATCGGCTTCCGCTGAAGACCGGGCTTAGGCTCAGGACCCATGAATTTGCACGGCATCTGCGCCATTTGCGCTGCATATCAGCGCCCTTTTGTCCTTGGAAATACCTATGGGTATTCCCGGCGGACAAAAGAACGCTGATATTTTGCGCAAATGGCGCATCTACCATGCCTCTTCATGAGTCCTGAGCCTAGGCTCAGGACCCATAATTTTCACGCCATCTGTGGCGTTTATGCTTCATCTCAGCGCCCTTGCACCCTTGGAAATGCCTTCAGGTATTACCTGCGGGCGCAAGAGCGCTGATATTTCGCCTAAACGCCACATCTGGCATGCCTCTTTATGAGTCCTGAGCCTAGGGTCTGGTCTCAATAAAAATCTGGTGGGAAGGATTTGATTGTGATTCCCTCTGTCTGTCGATTCGTCTGACAGGGGGATGGCAAATGTCTGAATTGTTTTGGCTTTCCGATGGGCAGTGGGCACGCAT
>JAJRRZ010000243.1 GCA_024279045.1 Alphaproteobacteria bacterium | reverse complement strand
TGTCGTGGAGCGCACATTCTGCCGTCTGAAGGACTTTCGCCGTATCGCAACCCGCTACGACAAACTGGCCAAAACTTTCCTCGCCGCCATCTGCATAGCTGCAATCGTAACATGGTGGCTCAATTGAGTCCGGAGCCTAGGCGCGGTTTGAACGGAATGCGGCTTGACGCCCCGCACCCGTGGCTCCAGACAAGCAAGCATGACTTCCACCGCCAACACCCCCGACACAGCGCGCCACGCACCATTCGTCAGCGGCTCCATAACCCGCCACCTGCTGCTGATGACGGCAATGGGGGCTATTGGCCTGATGGCGCTTTTTCTGGTGGATTTCGCCGATTTGTGGTTCGTGGCGCAACTGGATGATGTGCATGCCACCGCCGGGCTGGGATTGGCGGGAGTGGTGGGTTTTCTGCATCTTTCCATTGGCCTGGGGTTGGGCATTGCTACCGGGGCGCTGGTAGCCATCAACACCGGGCGTGGCGCACCGGAGCGGGCACGCAGCATCGCTGCCACCTCTTTGCTGCTGGCCATGTGCACCGGCATGGCTTTTGCCATGGTAATGTTGGCATTTGCCGAGCCGGTGCTGTATGCCCTGGGCGCGCGCGGGCGCACGCTGGCGCTGGGAGCTGAATATCTGCGCATAACGGCGCTGGGCTTTCCATTGTTGGCCGGGGCGCTGATCTTCAGCTTCACCCTGCGCGGGCTGGGGCTGCCGGTGCGGGCGATGCTCATCACCCTGACCACGGCGGTAGTCAACGCGCTGCTGGACCCGCTCTTCATCTTCGCCGCCGGCTGGGGGCTGGCTGGCGCGGCGGCGGCCACCGTGTGTGGCAATCTGGCCGCCTTCGGCATGGGTGCGCTCAACCTGCGCCAGCATCAGCGGCGGCTGTTTGGCGCGGACGCCACCCTGGCGGGACTGCTGCGCCCCGGCGACTGGCGCGCCGATGCGCGGGCGCTGGGCCGCATGGTGCCGCCCATTCTGCTGACACAACTGGCCACGCCGGTGCTATCCGGCTACATGATGTGGGCGGCAGCTCGCTACGGCGAGGCAGCCGTGGCGGCAATGACGGTGATAAACCGCCTTGCGCCTGTTGCCTTCGGCATCGTCTTTTCGCTGTCCGGTGCGGTGGGGCCGATCATTGGCCAGAATTACGGCGCGGCACTCTTCTCGCGGGTGCGCCATGTCTACGAGGTGGGCCTGATTTTCGCCTTCGGCTACACGCTGTTCAGTTGGGCGGTGCTGTTTCTGCTGGCCGATGCCATCCCCGGCTGGTTTTCCCTGTCGGGTGAGGCGGCGGCACTGGTGCGGCTGTTCTGCATGTATCTGGCCGCGGCATGGCTGTTCACCGGCGGACAGTTCGTGGCGCAGGCGGCGTTCAACAATCTGGAGCACCCGCGGCTGTCCACCCTGTTCAACTGGGCGCGCGCCATTGTCGGCACCATGCTGCCGGCGGAGCTGCTGGCCCCATGGCTGGGTACGCGCGGAATACTTGTCGGCGCAGCTCTGGGCTGGGCGCTGGTGGGGCTGGCGGCAATGCTGACGGCCTGGCGCATCATTCACCGTCTGCAGCGGGCAGGCGGCGCAATAGCCACGGCGCCTGATGGCTGAGGCGGGGCGGATGAAATGGCTGGCAGGGCTGTTCAGCTATTGCCCGGCTTTGCCCTGCTGCCGGTGATGACCTGGCGCAACACCTTGGCCATCTGGTCGGGTGGCGAGCCGTAGGCGAAATGGTGGATGTAGTTGCCGTTTGTGTCCAGCAGAAAGGTATTGGCGGAGTGGTCCATGGTGTAGCTTTCCGCATCCGTGCCAGGCACCTTGCGGTAGAAGGCGCGCCAGTTCTTCGCCATCTGGCGGATCTGCTCCGGCGTGCCGGTGAGTCCGATGAACTCCGGCCCGAAATTGCTCATGTAGTCCTTCAGCACTTCCGGCGTATCACGTTCCGGATCGACGGTTACCATCACCACCCGGACATTCCTGCGCGGCTCACCCAATTGTTCCAGCGCCTCGGCGATGATGCTCAGCCCGGTGGGGCATACATCGGGGCAATAGGTATAGCCGAAGTAGAGCAGCGTGAACTTGCCCTTCAGGTTCTCCCGGGTGAATGGCCTGCCGTCTTGATCCACCAGTTGGAACGACCCGCCGAGATTGGCAACGCGGGCCTGCTGCACCTTCACCTGCTGCGTGGTAAACCACAGCATTCCGGCCAGCAGCACCACGCCAGCCAGCATCATGGCCCAGAAGGCCGCGCCGAGCTTTCCTTTGCCCTTGCCGGGTGCGCTCATGGCAAATTCTCCCGTCAGGTTCTAGGGTCTGGTCTCAATAAATGAGTGCTTCTCATGGGCATTTTGGCAAAATAGCAGCGGTTTTTCGTTCGCAGGCAATAGTGGAGCTATTGGCTGCGAACGAAAAACCGTCTGATATGAAGCCAAAATGCACATGGGGAGTGCTCAAGTATTGAGTCCAGACCCTA
>JAJRRZ010000242.1 GCA_024279045.1 Alphaproteobacteria bacterium | reverse complement strand
TGCTGGCGCTTGATGCGCCGCGCCCGCGCCGCAAGCTGGCTGATGGTCAGTCCGCCGGTATCGTCGATGAACAACGGCACCCGGTCGATTGTTGCCGCAACTTCCTGCAGGCGCGAGAAGTCCTCCGGCGTGATGTCGCCCTTGCGGATGCTGTGCGAGGAAATTTCCGCTTCCGCGGAGATGATGCGCGTGGCCAGCTGTTCCGCCGACATTTCCAGCGAGAAGAACGCCACCACCCCGCCATCCGCCGCCTTTGGCGGCTCGCCCGGCGCGGCCTGCTCCGGGCGGTAGCTTTTCGCCACGTGATAGGCCATGGAGGTGGCCAGCGCTGTCTTGCCCATGCCGGGACGGCCCGCCAGGATGATCAGGTCGGAAGGCTGCAAGCCGCCCATCATGCGGTCAAGGTCGCGCAGGCCCGTGGACAGGCCGGAAAGCCCGCCATCGCGCTGATAGGCCGCCGCCGCCATCTCCAGCGACTGTTGCAACGCCTCCGAGAAGCCGACGAACCCCTGCCCGAAGCGTGCCTCTTCCGCCACTTCGTAGAGCTGCTTTTCCGTCTCCTCGATGATGTCGCCCACCGAACGGTCGGCATCCGGCGTCCTGGCCTCCACCACCAGTTCCGAGCCGATTTCCATCAGCCAGCGCCGCCGCGCAAGGTCGTAGATTTCCCGCGCATAGTCATCCGCCGCCGACATCGGCGCGGCGTTGGCCACCAGTTGCGCCAGATATTTCGCCGCGCCGCCCAGATCGTCCAGCCCCGGAATCTCCTCCGCATAAGGCAACAGCGTAACCGCTGTTACCGCATGGCCACGCCCGATCATGCGCGCCATGAGCTGATACAGCTCCGCATGCACACCCTCGGAGAAGTGCTCCGGCTTGAGATAGGCTCCCACCTTGTCGAAAATGCCGTTGTGGTTGAGCAGCGCGCCCAGCAACGCCATCTCCGCATCCGGATTGTAAGGCGCGCTGATGTCTTTCAGTTCCTCTATGCTTTTCGGCAATACGTCCGCCATGTCGATCAGCCCGTTCCCGTATTTTCCCGTGTCCTTGCCGCAGCCTTATGCGATTCGCTTTCTGGCATGCGTTGAAGATTGCCCTGCCTGTGTGTGATTGCGAACAACGTTGATAACCATCATTTCGCCACGACCGATACTTGACACGCCCTGTGTCGGAATCTCCGCAGCCTCGCCCTTACCCCTTGTGCCGATCCGCCGGCCTGGACGTTGCGGCATCGTCCGCCGGCACGAGTTGCGTCGGGTGGCCATCCTCCGCGTGCCAGTGCAAGGCCTTCTGCCAGCGCCGGGCATGTTGCGCGCGCGCCGGCCTCAGCCCGTAATGATCCGCCAGCCGCTCCAGTGCGATGCGCAACACCAGCCGTGCAGAGCGCCGTGGCCACTTCAGTGCCCGCTCCGCCGCCTCGATGCCGTGGTCCAGGCAGCACACCGCCACCGCCACATCGGCCAGCTCCGCGCCGATGCTTTCCAGCGCCCCGTGTACCCGCTGGCGCGCCGCCATCACCCGCTCCGCGAAAGGGAACGGATCACGCGGCCCGCTCTTCAGCCGGCCCCGGTCGGCAGCCACCAGCGCCGGATTCCACGAAGCAGTGATTTGCGGCTGCATGCAGGCGGTTTCGTAATCCTGCCGCAGTCGCTCGCCCGCCGCCACGTGATGCGCTTCCAGATAAGGCCTGCCACTGGCATCCTTGCGCCGCGCCAGCCACATCAAAGGATTTTCCTTCAGGTTCACCAGCACCTCGCGCAAGCTGCCAGATTCGGCATCGCGCACCAGCAGCCGCTGCATGTCCTTGTCCGAACCTTCCCGCCTGTTGCCGTGAGCGCCGCGCCCCTTGCTGCGCCCTTTTCCGCGCCCCTTGGCGTCTGCCTTGCCAGATGTTTTTCCGCGCCTGGTGGCTTTCGCGGCCCCTTGGGCGTCCACCATGTCCGGCAATTTGCCGGTCGTTGCCATATCCGTATCCATGGCCGTTGCCGCGCCGCCGGGTTGTGCCGCAATTCCCGGTGCCTGTACCCGCAACCAGCGCCGCCCCGTGGCGGATATGCGCCAGCGCAAGGCCTCGCCGCCATCCTCCGGCGCGATCAACCGCCGCTGCCGCAGCGAATCGGCCAGGCCGTCGCTGACCTGCCGCGCCATGCGCGCACCGTGTCCGGCCATGACGAACACTCCCCAGCGCCTTCCCGTGCTCAGTGCCTCGCACGCCAGCCAGGCATCACCGCGCGCCAGTGTCTGCAACACTTCCAGCGCCTCGCGCTCGATGGGCGCGGCATGGCTCTTCAGCTCCAGTCCGCGCGGCGCAACACCGGCATCACAACGGCAACGAAAATTCTCTACAATCGGCATGCTTCCCTCTTCCTGCTGTGCTGGCTCATCGAATAAGAACATAATAGAACAAAAGTTCCAAAATGGGAAGAGGGGAGGAAATTGATGGCGGTCAGGCTGTGGAAAAAGTGCGAGAACAATGGGAAAATGCATTAAAAATAATAATATACATAAGCGTCGTGATGTATGCGGCGATGCCTGCCGCACATCCTTCCCGGGAGTTGCTCAAGCTGCAAATGTTCTTCTTCGAGCGGCACGATAGGAAAAAACTCTTGACGAGCGGCGCGCTCTGATGTATAACCCGTGCCACGCTGCCACAGTGGGCCTCGGGCGCGGCAATGGCGCCGCCAGCCCGCTGTCGGATACCGCACCATGTTCATGATGTCCCATGTCGGCGCGGCCGTCTGGCCGCGCCATTTTCATTGATGCCACGCATGATTCCGAAGCGCGATGCCAGACGCCTGCGCCGCCTGCTGCAGCAGCGCATTGCCCAGTTCGAGGGACGCCAGAAGCAGGGCGGCGAGAAAACCGGCGCCGTTGCCGCTCCCGCCGAGCTGGAGCGCGAGGCAAAGGCCCTCATCGCCCTGATGAAGGCCTTGCAGGCCGCCACGGAGATGGAACACGCCAGCGCCACGGAGGCCGACCGCCAGCATGAGCAAGCCGCCGACGCCGCCCTCCGACACCGCCTTGCGCAACAGCTTGAAGCGCTGTGTGCGTCAACGCGGCCCCCGCGCCGTCAGCCGCGCGCTTGATGCCGATCTTGTCCGCTGGCTGCAGGGCAACTGGCCCTTCGCCGCCCGCGACGAGCAATTGCCGCCGGATTTTCATTTTCCCCGCGCCGGGCGGGGCTGGCGCACGTGGCTGTTCATGGCCGGGCGCGGGGCGGGCAAGACACGCGCCGGGGCTGAGTGGATCCGCCGTGAGGTCATTGTCAGCGCCACGCAAAATGCCGCACAACCCCTGCGCATCGCGCTTGTCGCGCCAACGCTGCACGATGCCCGCGCGGTGATGCTGGAAGGGGCCTCCGGCCTGCTAGCGCTGCGCTGGCCTGTTCATCTGCGGCCCGTTTTCGAGCCGTCGAAGCGCCAGGTCATCTGGCCTAGCGGCAGCCGCGCGCATCTGTTCTCCGCCGATGAGCCGGACAGCCTGCGCGGCCCGCAGTTTCACCTTGCCTGGTGCGACGAGATAGGCCGCTGGAAGAAGGGCGAGCAGGTCTGGGACATGCTGATGATGGCGCTGCGCCTGGGCGACACTCCGCGCGTGCTGGCCACCACCACGCCCGCGCCGACGCCGCTCATCCGCCGCCTGCTGGCCGACGGCAGCGTATGGCGCTCGCACGCCCGAACCACTGACAACGCCACCAACCTTGGCCACGGCTTCATCGACGCCATGCTGGAGCGTTATGGTGGAACCTGGCTGGGCCGGCAGGAGCTGGACGGCGAGTTCATCGACGATGTGCCCGATGGCCTGTTCCGCCGCCGGCTGATCGAAGCCGCGCGCATTGCGCCGCGCGAGACGCCACAATTGCAACGCATCGTCGTCGCCGTTGATCCGCCGGCCAGCGCCACGGCGGATGATTCCTGCTGCGGCATCGTCGTGGCGGGCCGCGCCGCGAATGGCCACATGTATGTGCTGCGGGACGCCAGCGTAGAGCGGGCCCAGCCGCTGCAATGGGCGCGCGCCGTGCTCGCCGCTTTCGAGCGCCACCGTGCTGACCGTATTGTCGCCGAGGTCAACCAAGGGGGCGACATGGTCGAGGCGCTTATTCGCCAGATTGCGCCCGATGCGCCATTCAGCCCTGTGCGCGCCACTCGTGGCAAGGCCGTGCGCGCCGAGCCGGTGGCGGCGCTGTATGAGCAGGGCAGGGTGCACCACGTCGGCGCATTGCCCGAACTGGAAGATCAGCTGACCGATTTCGAGCACCTGCTGGAGCGTGGTTCCAGCCCCGACCGCGCCGATGCTCTCGTCTGGGCCATCACCGCCCTTGTGGCCTCCTCCGCCGAACCCCGCGTTCGGGTGATATAGTCTGAAAAAGGAGATCAGCGAGTATGACAGGTTTGTTCAATCGCCTGCGCACCATGCTGGGCACAGGCGGCAGGATGCGCGATTCCGCCGGGCTATCTCCGGAAGACGCCCTGAACAGACATAAAAGAGCCGCCGCTGCTCCCGCCAACGTAGTGGTAGCCCCGGAGCAGCGCAGCGCAACATCTTCCTGCGGATTTTTCGAGCTGTATCCGCTGGCCGCGCCCGACTGGGGCTTGGCCAATACCGCGGCATTTGCGCGGGAGGGCTTCGCCGGCAATCCGGTGGCCTACCGCTGCATCATGCTCATTGCCCGCGCTGTTGCCGCCGTGCCGCTGAAGCATGACCCGGAAGTCTCCCGCGGCCAGCAGCCCGCACCTTCCGCGCCACGCGCGACGAGCAGGCCGGGCAGGGCGGGGGATGCCACGGCCACCACCTCTTCTGCCACCACGCATGACGCCGATGCCACCGCCCAGGCTGCTCGCGCCGCCAGTACCGCGCTGAGGCTGCTACGTCGGCCCAACGCGCTGCAATCGGGCCGCGAGCTGGTGGAGGCCTTCATCGCCCACCTGCTCATTACCGGCAACGGCTGGCTGCGCGTCGCCCTGCTCGACGACGAGCCGGTGGAGCTGCACGTGCTCGACCCGCAACGCCTGCGCATCATCACCGACGATCACGGCTGGCCCACCGCCTGGGAATATCAGGTGCAGGGCCGCACCATCCGCCTGCGCCAGCAGCCGGACGAGACCATCGCGCCGGTGATGCACATGCGCCTGTTCTCACCGTTTTCCGACATCGAGGGCCTGTCTCCCTTCGCCGCCTGCGCCCGTGCGGTGGACATTCACAACGCCGCCGCCGCCTGGAGCAAGGCGCTGCTGGACAATGCCGCCCGTCCTTCCGGCGCACTGGTCTACCGCGGCGAGGGCGGCGCGCTCGGCCCGGAGCAGTTCCAGCGGCTGAAGGACGAGCTGCACACGGCCTATGCCGGGGCGCAGAATGCCGGGCGCCCGCTGGTGCTGGAAGGCGGGCTGGAATGGATGCCGCTATCGCACAGCCCGAAGGACATGGAGCACATCGAGATGCGCCACGCCGCCGCCCGCGAAATCGCCCTGGCCTTTGGCGTGCCACCGATGTTGCTGGGCATTCCGGGCGACAACACCTATGCCAACTACGCCGAGGCCAACCGCGCTTTCTGGCGCACCACGGTGTTGCCGCTGGCGCGCCGTTTCGCCGAGCATTTCGGCAACTGGCTGGCCCCGGCCTTTGGCCTGGAAGACATGGCCCTGGCGCCCGATGTGGACGCCCTGGAAGCCTACGCCCCGGAGCGCGCCACCCGCTGGCAACAGATCCGTGATGCCGACTTCCTCACCATCAACGAAAAACGCACCGCCCTCGGCTACCCGCCCCTCGAAAACGGTGATGTGCTGAATACCGCGGGTGGCACGGGCTGATTGACAAAAGAACAAAATATAAACACACAAGAAAAACTCCAGCAAGAGACATCACCCATCATGCCCATGCGTCTTGCCCGCACCGGCGAGTTTGCCGGTTATGCCTCCGTTTTTCATGTCCGCGACGATGCCGGCGACATCGTGCTGCCCGGCGCCTTTCGCAACAGCCTGAAGCGCACCGGGCCACGCGCGGTGCGCATGCTCTGGCAGCACGACATCAGCCGCCCCATCGGCGTCTGGATCGACATCCGCGAAGATTCCCGCGGCCTGTTCGTGCGCGGCCAGCTGGCGCTGAACTCCGCCACGGGCCGCGAGGTGGCCGAGCTGGTGAAGATCGGCGCGGTCGATGGCCTGTCCATCGGCTTTCGCACCATCCGCGCCAGCCGCGACCGCCTGCGCAAGGCGCGCCTGTTGCATCAGGTGGAGCTGTGGGAGATCTCGCTGGTTACCTTCCCCATGCTGCGCAGCGCTCGCATCCGCCCGCTGCCCGCCGCCATGGCCGCATGAAGCGGCGCATCGGCGCACCATCGCTTGCCTTCCTCGTCAACCCGCCCAACCAAGGAGCATTCCATGACCGATACCACCACCGCTGATTCCCTGGAAACCAAGGTGGCCATTGCCGCCGACGACCTGGCCGAGGCCACTGCCGTGCATGACGACATGCTGCGCACGCACCATGCCTTCACCGAGGCCAACGACGAGCGCCTGGCCGAGCAGGAGGCGCGCGGCCAGGCCGATGTGCTGCTGGAGGAGAAGCTGCAGCGCATCTCCGAGGCGCTGGATACCCACGAGCGCCGCCTGAACGACCTTGCCCGCCGCGCCGCGCGTCTGCCGCTGGCTACCGCCGCGCACACCGGCGAGACCGCCACCGATGCCCACAAGGCGGCTTTCGAACAGTATGTGCGCAAGGGCGACGCCGCGCGCCTGTTGCGGCTGGAGGAAAAGGCGTTGTCCGCCGGTTCCGCCCCGGATGGCGGCTATCTTGCCCATGACGAGCTGGAGCGCAACGTGGAGCGCCTGCTGGCCGATGCCTCGCCCATCCGCGCCGTTGCCGGCCACCGCCGCATCTCCGCCGGTGTCTATCGCAAGCCCTTCGCCACCACCCGCGCCGCCACCGGCTGGGTGGGCGAGACGGCGGCGCGGCCCGAAACCACCACGCCGACGCTGGCCGAGTTGAGCTTCCCGGCCATGGAGCTTTATGCCATGCCCGCCGCTACCCAGACCCTGCTGGACGATGCCGCGGTGGACATTGGCCAGTGGTTGGCGGAGGAAGTCATCACCGCCTTTGCCGAGCAGGAGACCGATGCCTTCGTCAATGGCGATGGCATCACCCGCCCGCAGGGCTTCCTCTCCGTGCCGGTGGTGGACGAGGCCACCTGGAGCTGGGGCAACCTGGGCAGCATCAAGACCGGCGTGGACGGCGCCTTTCCGGCCACCAGCCCGTCCGATGTGCTCATCGACCTCGTCTATGCCCTGAAGTCCGGCTACCGCCAGAACGCCGTGTGGATGATGAACCGCCGTGTGCAGGCGGAGGTCCGCAAGTTCAAGGACGCCAACGGCGATTACATCTGGCAGCCTGCCGCCAGCCCCTCCGCCCGCCCGACGCTGATGGGCTTCCCCGTCGTGGAGGTGGAGCAAATGCCAGATATCGCGGCTGGCGCGCATGCCATCGCCTTTGGCGATTTCCGCCGCGGCTACCTGGTGGTCGATCGCACCGGCGTGCGCGTGCTGCGCGATCCCTTCACCGCCAAGCCTTACGTGCTGTTCTACACCACCAAGCGCGTCGGCGGTGGCGTGCAGGACTTCGCCGCCATCAAGCTGTTGTCCTTCAGCGTGTAACGCCAGCGCTCATTCCATCCCGCATCACACCAGCCACGCACCGGTGATCCACCGCCCGCCCGCCTGCCTCCTCTCCCGCCCGCGCCCGGGCGCGGACGCCGGTGCCGCCGGGGAGGTGCTCCCTCCCCACCTCCCCGGCATTTTTCCTGCATTGCCGCAAAGAGATTCCGTCCATGCCCCTGGAACGCCTCACCGCGCCCGCCGCGCCACCAGTGGCGCTGGCCCGTGCCCGCCAGTATCTGCGCATCGACGATGCAACGGACGATACCCTCGTCAGCGATATCGTCAGTGCCGCCGCCCATCACGTGGAGCAGTATGCCTCCCTGGCGCTGATCACCACGCAGTGGCGGCTGTGGGCCGACTGTGTGCCCGGCAATGGCCTCATCCGCCTGCCGCTGCACCCCATCGCCAGCATCGACGAGGTTGCCATCCGCAGCGATAGCGGCTGGCAGATTCTTCCCGCCGACGGCTGGGAGGCCGACCTCGCCAGCCGCCCGCCGCGCCTGCGTATTGCGCAAGGCCACCCCCGCCCCGACGGCGGGCTGAACGCCGTGCGCATCACCTTCACCGCCGGTTTCGGCACGGATGATGCCAGCGTGCCGGAGGAGTTGCAGATGGCCGTGCTGCTCTCCGCCGCGCATCTTTACGAATTCCGCGAAGGCAACGCCGCGGCCACCGCCTTGCCGGAGGAGGCGCGCGCCCTGCTTGCCCCCTGGCGGCTCATTGCCCTGTAGGAGGCATTGCCCATGCCCGCCGATTCTCTAGATCGCCGCCGCCGCTCGCGCATCTCCCGCATGAGCACGCGGCTGCAGTTGCAGCAGCCCATCACCAGCGACGACGGGCAGGGTGGCCGCGCCATCACCTGGACGACGCTGGCCACCGTCTGGGCCGCCATTGAGCCACAGGTCGGCTTTGCCGATGCCGAGGCCTGGCGGCTGGATCAGACCGCCAGCCGCGTTAAAGCGCGCATCTGGCTGCGAACGCACGCCACCGCCAGCCCCGCCCCCGGCATGCGCCTGCACAACCCGGCCAGTGGCGATATCTGGCGCATCGAGACCGTCGCCGATGCCGATGGCCAGCGCCATCACCTTGTCTGCCTGTGCAGCGCCGAACCGCAATAGTGTCGAGCCCCATGCCTGATCGCACATCGATATCAACGACGCTGCGCCGCGCCTTGCAGGTGCGCCTGGAGCAGTGGCGCGCCCGCCTGCGTGCACAACACCCCGATGCCGCCATCTGGGCCGAGGTCATCGACACCACCCGCGCCGAGCTGCGCCTGCTGCTGCCGGTG
>JAJRRZ010000241.1 GCA_024279045.1 Alphaproteobacteria bacterium | reverse complement strand
TGGCCGCCGCAAGCAGGATGAGGGAAACATTCACGAAAGGGCGGTCATCGGCGCGGCGGAGGAGCCACCGCGCCAGCAGGAAAAGCAAGAGAAGAGACGAAGCATGTTTGACATCAAGACCGTGGAAATCGAGTGGGGCGGACGCCCGCTGAAGTTCGAAACCGGCCATGTGGCGCGCCAGGCCGATGGCGCGGTGATGGTGAGCTATGGCGAAACCACCGTGCTGGCCACCGTGGTGGCGGAGAAGAAGCCGCGTCCGGGATTGGACTTCTTCCCATTGACGGTGAACTACCAGGAAAAGACCTATGCGGCGGGCAAGATTCCCGGCGGCTTCCTGAAGCGCGAGGGGCGGCCCAGCGAGAAGGAAACGCTGGTTTCGCGCCTCATCGATCGGCCCATCCGCCCGCTGTTCGACCCGGACTTCAAGGTGGAGACGCAGATCATCGCCACGGTGCTCTCCCATGACATGGAGAATGACCCGGACATCGTGGCGATGGTGGCCACATCCGCCGCGCTGGCCATTGCCAACCTGCCGTTCCAGGGGCCGGTGGGCGCAGCCCGTGTCGGCCTGATCAACGGCGAATATGTGCTCAATCCGCTGCTGGAAGACATGGAGGACAGCAAGCTGGACCTCGTCGTGGCCGGCACGAAGGACGCCGTGCTGATGGTGGAATCGGAGGCGCAGGAGCTGTCGGAAGACGACATGCTCGGCGCGGTGATGTTCGGCCATGAGCAGTTCCAGCCGGTGATCGAGGCCATCGAGCAGCTCGCCGCGCAGGCCGCGAAGGAGCCGCGCGAGGTGGAGAAGGTGGATATCTCCGACATTCTCGCCAGGGTAACCGAGCTGGCCGAGGACGACTTGAAGAAGGCCTATGCCATCGCCGACAAGATGGAGCGCCACGATGCGGTGGATGCGGTGCGCGAGAAGGTGATGGAAGCCCTGTGCCCGGAGGACAAGGCCGAGGCGGGCGAGTGCGAGCCGGGGCTGGTGAAGGAAGCCTTCAAGAAGCTGGAGAAGCGCATCGTGCGCGGGCAGATCCTGGAGACCGGCAGCCGCATCGACGGGCGCAAGCTCGATGAGGTGCGGCCCATCGTCTCCGAGGTGGGCGTGCTGCCGCGCACGCATGGATCGGCGCTGTTCACCCGCGGCGAGACACAGGCGCTGGTGGTTACCACGCTGGGCACCGGCGATGACGAGCAGTTCATCGATGCGCTGGAAGGCACCTACCGCGAAAACTTCATGCTGCACTACAATTTCCCGCCGTTCTCCGTCGGTGAGACGGGGCGCATCGGTTTCACCGGCAGGCGCGAGATCGGCCACGGCAAGCTGGCCTGGCGGGCCATTCATCCGGTAATGCCGTCCAGCACGGAGTTTCCCTACACCATCCGTGTGGTGAGCGAGATCACCGAGTCCAACGGTTCCTCGTCCATGGCCACGGTGTGCGGCACGTCGCTGTCGCTGATGGATGCCGGTGTGCCCATCAAGCGCCCGGTGTCCGGCATTGCCATGGGGCTGATCCTGGAGGGCGAGAAGTTCGCCGTGCTGTCCGACATTCTCGGCGACGAGGATCACCTCGGCGATATGGATTTCAAGGTGGCCGGCACGGAGGAGGGCATCACCTCGCTGCAGATGGACATCAAGGTAACCGGCATTACCGAGGAGATCATGCGCACTGCCCTCAATCAGGCCAAGGCAGGCCGTGCGCATATCCTGAACGAGATGAAGAAGGCGCTGGAAAACTCGCGTCCGGAGCTGACCGAGCATGCGCCGAAGATCGAGGTGATCAACATCCCCGTGGCAAAGATCCGCGATGTCATCGGCCCGGGCGGCAAGGTGGTGCGTGAGATCGTGGAGAAGACCGGCGCGAAGATCGACATCGCCGAGGATGGCACCATCAAGGTTGCGTCGGCCAATGCCGACGCCATTGCCAAGGCCATCGAGTGGATCAAGGGCCTCACCGAAGAGCCGGAAGTGGGCAGGATCTACGAGGGCAAGGTGGTGAAGGTGGTGGACTTCGGCGCCTTCGTGAACTTCTTCGGCAGCAAGGATGGCCTGGTGCACATCTCCGAGCTGGCCGACCGTCGTGTCGCCAAGGTTACCGACGTGGTGAAAGAAGGCGACATGGTGAAGGTGAAGCTGCTGTCCATCGATCCGCGCGGCAAGGTACGCCTGTCCATGCGGGTGGTGGATCAGGAAACCGGCGAGGACCTCACCGCAAAGGCCGAGGAATGATCATGTGCTCGTGTCTGGGCTTGTGCCTGGAGCATGAACATGAACGCAATGAAGCCGGTGGCCGCCATGGCCGCCGGCTTTTCCTGTCGATCGTGAAGAAAAGTCTTGTGGCCGACAGCGTAGGCCACAAATACGTTTCTTCAGGAAAAATGATGCGTTGTGCCGGCTTGCGGCGGCGCTGCGCCGACACAACAACATTTTTGCCTGAGGAAAATTGCAAGGCTTTGCGCCATTACGACGCAAAGCCTTGCAATTTTTGCTGCATCAAGTTGCGTATTTTTCCTGTTCATGCATTGCCTTGTGAATAGTTCACGCTCGACTTTCCTTTCAGCCTTGTTCCGTTTTGCCGTTGTGCGTGCTCACGGCTCCAGCTCGGTGTCCCAGTAGAGGAAGTCCAGCCAGCTTTCGTGCAGGTAGTTGGGGGGAAAGCGCCGGCCCTTGTCGCGCAGCTCGTAGGGCGATGGCTCGCGTGGCGCCTGGCGTGGGAACATGTGCGCCTCGCGCGGCAGGCGGTTGGCCTTTTTCAGGTTGCAGGCGGAGCAGGCGGCCACGACATTGTCCCACGTGGTGCGGCCGCCACGCGAACGCGGGATGACGTGATCGAACGTCAGTTCCTGTGTTGCGCCGCAATACTGGCAAGAGAAATCATCGCGCAGGAACAGGTTGAAACGGGTGAAGGCGGCGCGCTTCGGCGGCGCGATGTATTCCTTCAGCGCGATGACCGAGGGCAAGGGCATTTCCAGCGAGGGGGAATGCACCATGCGGTCATAGGTGCTGAGCACCTGCACCCGCTGCAGGAATACCGCCTTGATGGCCTGCTGCCAGCTCCACAGCGACAGCGGAAAGTAGCTCAACGGCTGATAGTCGGCGTTGAGCACCAGCGCCGGATAGCGCAGCGGGTCGGTTTCGTTGGCCTGTTGTGCCTGCAACATGCTTCCTGTCCTCGCCGGGCGCACTATATCGCCAGCGAGGGACATATGCAAACCATGCATGAGAGGATTGCGTCGCCTGGGGCGATCTGGTGTCTCCATGCCACACAGGCGTTTGCCGCGCGCGGATTTATCTGGTCAGGCTGGCGAACAGGGTGGGGAGTTTTTCCGGCAGGCGGTTGATGTTGTCGATGACGGTATAGTTGGTCGCGCCGAAGATGCGCGAGACATACATGTCGGAATGCGGATCCAGTGTCAGGCAATAGCTCATCACGCCATTGCGCCGCAGCTCTTCCACCGCCTTCCTGGCGTCCATGCGCAGATAGTTCGGGTCGCGCTCGTCGATGTCTGACGGTTCGCCGTCGGTGATTACCAGCAGCAGCTTGTGCTTCTCGCTGCGTTGCATCAGCTTTGCTCCGGCGTGGCGCATGGCCGCGCCCATGCGCGTGGACAACCCGGCCTGCATGCCGGCCAGGCGGCTCCTGGCATCGTCATCGAAGTGCTGGTCGAAATCCTTGAAACGGTAATAGCGCACGTCGTGGCGGCCACTGGAGTTGAAGCCGTGAATGGCAAAGGGGTCGCCGATGCCTTCGATGGCATAGCTGAGCAAGATGCAGGCCTCGCGCGTGAGCTGCAACACGGTCTTGTCGGAATCGCGCGCCATGTCGTTGGCGGATTCCGACAGATCCAGCAGGATCAGTGCCGCCAGGTCGCGGCGGTTGAGCTGGTAGCGCATGGTGATGCGCGGATCGGGGTTCATGCCGATGCGCAGCATCACCATGGCATCCACCGCGGCGTTGATGTCCAGTATGTCGCCATCCTCCAGCTTGCGCACGCGGGTAATTCCCTGCGGACGCAGCTTGTCGATGACCTGGCGCAGCCGATGGGTGATGCCGCGATATTCGGTCAGCACCTTGTCCACCAGCTCGGGATCGCCACGTTTGGGGCGGTGTTCGTAGACACTTGT
>JAJRRZ010000240.1 GCA_024279045.1 Alphaproteobacteria bacterium | reverse complement strand
GGCTGCGGCGGGTGGAACTGCTGGTGCCCGATGTGCGCGTGCAGGCGCTGGCCATGCGGGCACGGCGGCAGGTGCGCAGGCTGGCGCATTCGCGTGCGGAACAGGAAGAGCTGGATTTCATCGAGGCGGTGCAGGCGGACAGTCCGCTGGAATAAGGGGCCGCTGGCGTTGAAGGCCGAGGATGCCGCATGAAACGTGGAGACATCATCACCATCTCCGCGCCTGGAGACTTCGGCAAGCCGCGTCCTGCTGTCGTCATGCAGACCAACCTGCTCAATTGCGACCATGCCAGCATCATTGTATGCCCCTTCACGAGCAATCGCCAGGATGCGCCACTGTTGCGCATCGATGTTTTGCCCTCGGCGCTGAATGGCTTGCGCAGGCCATCGCAGATCATGGCGGACAAGTTGTTGACCATACGACGGGAAAAGGCGGGCGACGTGATCGGGCGGCTGGAAGGGGAGGTCATGCGGCGGCTGGAACAGGCGGTACTGTTCGTTCTGGGCTTTGCGGAACAGGCCTGATGCACAGGAGAGCAAGTCGGATGAGTTTTGCGCGCAAGTTTCTTTTGGCCCTGCTGGCCGTGCTGCTGATTGCCACCAGTGCCGTGACGGCGCGTGAGCAGGTGCGGGTGCCGGATTCGCTGGCGCAAGTGAAGCTGAGCTTCGCGCCGGTGGTGAAGAAGGCGCGGCCCGCGGTGGTGAATGTCTATGCGCGGCAGGTGGTGCGGGCGCGGCGGCGGCTGCCGATGCTGTTCGATGATCCGTTCTTCCGCGAGTTTTTCGACGATCACTTCGGCTTCGGCATGCCGGAGGAGCGGGTGCGCAATTCGCTCGGCTCCGGGGTGATCGTTTCCGGCAAGGGATTGATCATCACCAACAACCACGTGATCGAAAACGCCACCGACATCCGCATCGTGCTGGCCGATCGGCGGGAATTCTCCGCGCGGGTGCTGGCGCGCGACGAGGGGCTGGATCTGGCGCTGCTGAAGATCAGGCCCGCTGGGCCGTTGCCGGTGCTGAAGCTGGGCGATTCCGATGCGCTGGAAGTGGGCGACGTGGTGCTGGCTATCGGCAACCCCTTCGGCGTGGGGCAGACGGTAACCATGGGCATCGTCTCCGCGCTGGGGCGCAACAACCTGGGGCGCTCGCGCTATCAGCACTTCATCCAGACCGATGCGGCCATCAATCCCGGCAATTCCGGCGGCGCGCTCGTGAACCTGCGCGGCGAGCTGGTGGGCATCAACACCATGATCGTCTCGCGCTCCGGCGGCAACGTGGGGATCGGCTTCGCGGTACCGGTCAACCTGGTGCGCTCGTTCATGGAAAATGCCAGGCGTGGCATTACCGCCAGGCCGTGGGGCGGGGTGAAGCTGCGCGGCATCGATACAGACATGGCCGAGGCGCTGGGGCTGGGCCGGCCCATGGGCGCTCTGGTGGAAGAGTTGCATCCGCAAAGCCCGCTGAAAAAGGCGGGCATTCGTGTTGGCGACGTGATCCTGGCAATCGATGGCAAGCCGCTGCGCAAGGCCAGCGAGTTCGGCTATCGGCTGGCCAGCAGGCCGCTGGGCAGTGATGCCGTCATCGATGTGCTGCGCGATGGGCGGCGCAAGTCTTTCAAGGTGAAGCGCGTGCCCAAGCCTTCCGGCCTGCGCAAGGCCAGGACGTTGCGTGGTCGGCACATGCTTTCCGGGCTGCGGGTGGTGGAGTTCGACGGGAAGCTGGCGCGGCGTCTGGGGGTGCCGGTGCAGCGCGGGGTGATGGTGGTGGATGCGTTGCGCGGTTCGGCGCGCGGGCTGCGCTTGCAGCGGCGCGATGTGATCATGGAGCTTAACGGCAGGCGCATCAATTCCATTGCCATGCTGGAGCAGGCATTGAAGAGCGCCAAGGGGCGGGTGCTCAGCATCACTGTCTGGCGGCGCGGTGCGGTGATCCGCATGCGCTTCGGTTGATGGATCGGCAGGCATGATCCAGAGGAACTTGGGCTTATGCCAAGAATAGACGAAATTATTGCTGAAGTGTTTGGTTATCCGCCGACGGATCAATCCGATCGTGCGCGCCGACATCGCGAAAAGAGCCTTTGTCCTTTCAACAACAAGGTGCCCAATTGCACGAAAGACAAGGCCAAGGATCCCTTGGGGGTTTGCAGCATCATGCACGAGGGAGCGCCGGTCATAACCTGTCCGGTGCGGTTCAGGGAAGATTGGATCATTGCCGACGATGCGGCCAACTTTTTCTTTGGGGAGCAAGTACGATGGACGTCTCTTGCCGAAGTGCGCCTGAATGATGAAATGGGCAAATCTGCGGGTAATATCGATATGGTACTGGTCTCCTATGATGATGCCGGGAAAGTCCTGGATTTTGGTGCCTTGGAGATCCAGGCGGTTTACATATCCGGCAATGTCCGGGAGCCATTTCAGTTTTACATGGAAGAGCCAACAGGCCGGGCCAGAGCGGATTGGCTGGCTCAAGGCAACTTACCGCGTCCGGATTATCTTTCTTCCTCCCGCAAGCGTCTTGTGCCGCAATTGCTTTACAAGGGTGGCATTTTGCATGCATGGGGCAAGAAGGTGGCAGTGGCGTTGTCTCGCAGCTTTTTTGATACTCTTCCAGCCTTGCCTCGTGTCGCGCCTCAGGATGCGGATATTGCTTGGCTGATATACGATTTGGTCGATGATGAAGGCGAAAATGGCAGATTTCACCTGGTACGCCATGAGGCCGTTTTCACGGCATTCGAGCCATCCTTGTTGCGCATAACTTCCCCCAGGCCCGGCAAATTGGAGCATTTCATGGCGCTTCTGCAGGACAAGCTCGACAAACGCCTTGAAACCCCACCGGATACATCCCTGATCGACAGGCCTTTCTGAAAATGTCGAACAATCAAGATCTCCTGCCTTTTCCTGACGGAGTGTCGCCTGTACCAGCGGCCAAGCCTGTAAATGTTGCTTCCGTGCCGCAATACAGTCCTTTCAGATATCCGGGCGGCAAGACGTGGTTCGTGCCAACGTTTCGTCGCTGGATACAGTCTCTCCCCGGCAAGCCAGAGGTGTTGATAGAGCCGTTTGCCGGTGGAGGGATAACGGGGCTGACAGCTGCCATGGAAGGGCTGGTGCGCCATGTGATAATGGTTGAACTGGATGCAGAGGTTGCCAGTGTTTGGCAGACCATTCTTGATGGCAATGCCGAGTGGCTGGCCAACAGAATACGCAATTTTGAAATGAGCATGGAAAATGCCAAGGCCATCTTGACGAGTGAAATTGTTGAGACACGTGAAAAGGCATTTGCCACCATATTGAAAAATCGTGTGTTGCATGGAGGTATCTTGGCGAAGGGTTCCAGCTTCATCAGGAAAGGTGAAAATGGCAAAGGTATCGGTTCCAGGTGGTATCCGGAGACGCTGGCCAAAAGAATTTTGAGAATAGCGCATTATGCAGACCGCTTCACTTTCATTCATGGCGATGGGTTGCAGGTCATGGAAGAATATGCGGAAAATTCGTGTGCGGCGTTTTTTGTCGATCCACCTTACACCGTTGGAGGAAAACGTGCGGGACGCAGATTATATACCCACCATCAGATTGATCATGAAAATCTCTTTTCTCTTTGTCAGCAGCTCAGTGGGAGCTTCCTGCTGACCTATGATGATACGGAAGTTGTGCGAGAATTGGCGCAACGCCATGCATTCGGTGTTGGAAAAGTGCCCATGAAGAATACGCATCATGCCACCAGGCATGAGCTTGTCATAAGTCGAGATCTGTCGTGGTTGTAATGAACAGCAAGGATCAGCAAGCCGCATTGTTCGAGGCCTCGGCGGAAGACCGCCAGGAGCATGCGGGGCAGGCGGAGGGGTATCGTCCGCTGGCTGATGTGTTGCGTCCGCGCGGACTCGATGAGGTGGTGGGGCAGGGGCATCTCACCGGGGCGGACGGGGTGCTGACGCGGTTGCTGAAGGCTGGCAGGCTGCCGTCGATCATCCTGTGGGGGCCGCCCGGATCGGGCAAGACGACCATTGCCAGATTGCTGGCAGAGCATGTGGATGGCGGTGCGGGCGCTGCGCTGGCGCACTTCGAGCAGCTTTCAGCCATCTTTTCCGGCGTTGCCGATCTGAAGAAGGTGTTCGCCAAGGCGCGGGAGCGGCGCGCGGCGGGCGGGCACACGGTGCTGTTTGTCGACGAGATCCACCGCTTCAACCGCGCCCAGCAGGATGCCTTCCTGCCGGTGGTGGAGGATGGCACCATCACGTTGATCGGCGCCACCACGGAGAATCCCAGCTTCGAGTTGAATGCGGCGCTGCTGTCGCGCTGCCAGGTGCTGACGCTGAAGGCGCTGGATGAAGAAGCGCTGGCGGCGCTGCTGGACCGCGCGGAGCAGCACATGGGGCGCTCCCTGCCGCTGACGGAGGAGGGCAGGGCGGCGCTGATCCGTCTGGCGGCGGGCGACGGGCGCTATCTGCTCAATCTGGCGGAAGACATGTTCGCCGCCGTGGCGGCGGATGCGCCTCCCTCGGCATGGCTGGATGCCGAGGGCGTGGCGGACATCGCGCAGCGGCGCCCGCCGATCTACGACAAGGCGCGAGATGGGCATTACAACCTCATCTCCGCCTTGCACAAGTCGGTGCGTGGCTCGGACGTGGATGCGGCGCTCTACTGGCTGGCGCGCATGCTGGCGGCGGGGGAGGATCCGCTGTATATCGCGCGGCGGGTGATCCGCATGGCCTCGGAGGATATCGGCCTGGCCGATCCGCAGGCCTTGCAGCAGGCGCTGGCGGCGCGCGATGCCTACGAGCAACTGGGCAGTCCGGAAGGCGAGCTGGCCATTGCCCAGGCAGTGGCCTATCTGGCCTGTGCGCCGAAATCCAACGCCATCTACACCGCCTTCAAGGCGGCGATGAAAACCGCGCGCGAGAGCGGTGAACTGATGCCGCCGAAGATCATCCTCAATGCGCCGACGAAGCTGATGAAGAACGAAGGCTACGGCGAAGGCTACCTCTATGATCATGACCAGCCGGATGCCTTCTCCGGGCAGGACTACTTCCCGCCGAAGCTGGGGCGGCGGCAATTCTATGCGCCGGTGGAGCGTGGATTCGAGCGCGAGATCCGCAAGCGGCTGGACTACTGGGCACGCCTGCGCGCACAGCGCCGAAAGGATCGTGGCGAAAGCTGAAATCTCATGCGCGGGGGCTAGGTTCAGGACCCATAAATTTGCACGTCATCTGCGCCATTTACGCTGCATATCAGCGCCCTTTTGCCCTTGGAAATACCTACAGGTATTCCCTGCGGGCAAAAGAACACTAATATCTTGCGCGAATGACGCATCTGCCATGCCTCTTTATGAGTCCTGAGCCTCGGGTCTGGACTCAATACCTGAGCACTCCCCATGTGCATTTTGGCTTCATATCAGACGGTTTTTCGTTCTTGCCAATAGCTCCACTATTGCCTGCGAACGAAAAACCGCTGCTATTTTGCCAAAATGCCCATGAGAAGCACT
>JAJRRZ010000239.1 GCA_024279045.1 Alphaproteobacteria bacterium | reverse complement strand
GGGTTGCTGCCTGGCAAGGCGCTGGTGGCGGCATTCGTTGCCGGCAATGTGCTGGCGTTCGGCTTCGGGCGGCTGTGCCGGTGGTTGCTGGGTGGGCAGACGGGCGATGCGGCGGGAGCGGTGGAGGTGGTGGTGCGCTGTGGCATCCTGCTGGCGCTGGCAGGCGGAACCACAGCCTGAGCATTCCTTGCGTGATTCCAGCCATGGCAGTGCCACCGTTCATGCAATGGCAACCATTTCGGAAATTTTTGCCTGAAACATCCGGTATTACGAATTGGTGTTCACTCCTTTTTTCGGGAAATTGTGGTCATGTTCCCTGCATGTGAAAAATCGTGTGGCATCTGCAATACAGGGAATGACGGACCATGAGTTCATCGGCTTTTCATGACGCGCATTGCAATGCGCCGGGGGCGCTCGGCAGGGTGTTGATGGCCGTGTTTCTGGCAGTGGGTGGCGTGATGGCCCACAAGTTGCCGGCACAGGCCGGGTGGACGGAGGTGAAGGCCTCGCACAACGGGCATTTCATTGTCGAAGCACGTATCGACGGCGCGCGCACCCGCGCGGTGATCGACACCGGCGCGACGGTGGTGGCCATCCCTTGGCGGGAGGCGGAGCGCATGGGGCTGAAGCCGGCGTTTCTGGACTTCAATGTGCCGATGTGGACGGTCAACGGCAAGGTCATGGGCGCGCGGGTGATGCTGCGGCGGGTGGAGATCGACAGCGTCGCCGCGCGCGATGTGCAGGCCGTAGTGCTGCCAAAAGGAGCGCTGGGCCATGTGCTCATCGGCATGAGCTATCTTGGCAAGCTGCGCCGCTATGCCGTAAATGCCAATGTCATGCGGTTGGTGGACTGATCGGTTCCGCCAGCCTGTGAACCACGACCGGGGGACGGGGGCGCGCATGCATGCGACCGATATCGACTGGCTGAAGCCGGTAGCCGAGCTGGAGCCGAACACGCCGGATTATGAAATACTGCCGCTGGTGAAACCCACTGGCTTTCGCGAATATGACGCGCGCTGGCTGCATTTCGGCGAGGATGCGCAGGGCTGCCCCGTCAGCGAGATCAACCTGCCCGGTGTGCGGCTGCTGGGCCTGGGGCTAGGCACATTGCTGCACGAGATGGGCGTGCGCCCGGCGGTGGTGGTGGGGCATGACTACCGCTCCTATTCGCAATCCATCAAGCAGGCGTTGATATCGGGGCTGCTGGCGGCGGGTTGCGAGGTGCATGACATCGGCCTGGCGCTGTCGCCAACGGCCTATTTCGCGCAGTTTCACCTGGATGTGCCGGCGGTGGCGATGGTTACCGCTTCGCACAACGACAACGGTTGGACGGGCGTGAAGATGGGGGCGAACGCGCCGCTGACCTTCGGCCCGGAGGAAATGGGACGGCTGCGCGATATCGTGCTCGACGGCAGAGCGCGATTACGCGGCGGTGGCAGGCTGGTTGTCCAGCCCGGTGTGCGGCAGGCCTACATTGACGACCTCGTCCGCCGTGGCGGCAGGCTGCGGCGCAAGCTGAAGGTGGTATGCGCCTGCGGCAACGGCACGGCGGGCATGTTCGCGCCGGACGTGCTGCGCGCCATGGGGGCGGAGGTGGTCGAGCTGCACTGCAGGCCGGATCATTCCTTCCCGCATTACAATCCCAACCCGGAAGCCATGCAGATGCTGCGCGACATGGCGCGCGCGGTGAAAGAACACGAGGCGGACGTGGCGCTGGGCTTCGATGGCGATGGCGACCGCTGTGGCGTGGTGGACAATGAGGGCAAGGAGATATTCGCCGACAAGATCGGGGTGATGATTGCCCGCGACCTGGCGCGCAAGCACCCAGGCGCGCGCTTGGTGGCGGACGTGAAGTCCACCGGCCTGTTCGCCAGCGACCCGGTGCTGCGCGAGCTTGGCGCGCAGACGGACTACTACAAGACCGGGCACAGCTACATCAAGCGCCGCACCACCGAACTTGGCGCGCTGGCCGGGTTCGAGAAATCGGGGCATTTCTTCTTCCGCCCGCCGCTGGGGCTGGGGTATGACGACGGCATCGTCTCGGCCATTGCGGTGTTGCACATGCTCGATGCCGCGCCGGACAAGAGCATGGCCGAGCTGTATCGCGACCTGCCGGAAACCTTCGCCACGGAAACGCTAAAGGCGCATTGCGCGGATGAGGAGAAATACCGCGTGGTGGAGGAGATCACCGCGCATTATCAAGGGCTGACAGCGGCGGGGGAGCGCATCGGCGAACAGCGCATCATGGATGTGAACACGGTCAACGGTGTGCGCTTCACGCTGGAGGACGGCACCTGGGGGCTGGTGCGGGCCAGTTCCAACATGCCGGAGCTGGTGGTTGTGTGCGAAAGTCCGGTGAGCGAGCAGATGCGCGATGCGGTGCTGGCGCACATCACGGCGCACCTGGCCAGCCGTGATGATGTGGGTGAACTGAAGGGCTGAGGCTTCTTCTCCTCTTGTTCCAAGGCAATCACATTTGGGACAATTGCGATGGGCAGCTTGATAAAATATGCCCTTCCTGCTCGTCATTGCCGGGCATGACGCGAACAGGAGACGTTGCCACACGCATGCAACGTCCACTGACGTCAAATG
>JAJRRZ010000238.1 GCA_024279045.1 Alphaproteobacteria bacterium | reverse complement strand
CTGAACAACCTCGGCGCGATGTACGAGATGGGCTGGGGTGTGTTGAAGGATCGCGAGAAGGCGGTCATCTTCTATGAACTGGCACGCGAGAATGGCAATCCGGCAGGGGCGCGCAACCTGGCGCGGCTGGGCGAGCTGAAGCCGCAACAGAACGAGCAGGGGCAGGCGGCGAGTCCAGCGGGTGCGCAAGGCGCGGCAGCCGCGCGCAACTGAAGTTGTTGTGGCCGTGGTGCGGCGTGGCGCATGAATCATCTCCGTTAACCAATTTCACCAAGGTGCTGTTTACGCTGGCGTGCGTAGATTGGGTGCGGTGGATGGCGTGTGGCGGGCGGGAAGGCAGCCGGTCATTGCGCTGGTATGTGAATTGATCGGGGGCGGTGTGATGCGTGTGTTGCAGCCTGAGCAAAAAGAGAAGACAGTGGCTGTCCGGCTGGGTAGCGGGCTGGCGCTGACGTTGGCGCTGGCCGGAGCGGTGTTGTTGGCGGGGTGTTCGTCTGACAAGAAACTGGATCCGTTCGCCGGGACGGGCAGCCCGAAATATACTGGTGGGGGTGAGTTGCCGAAGGGTGGTGGCCGCCGGCATGTGGGCAAGCCCTATACCATTGCCGGAAAGACCTATTATCCCACGGCGCGGCCCAAGGCGGTCGAGGTGGGGATGGCCTCCTGGTATGGGCCAAAGTTCCATCGCCGCAAGACGGCCAACGGTGAGTGGTTCGACATGAACTATCTCTCCGCCGCGCACAAGACCATGCCGCTGCCCTCCTATGTGCGGGTGACCAACCTGGAAAATGGCCGCAAGGTGGTGGTGCGAGTAAACGATCGTGGTCCGTTCGTCGGCACGCGCATCATCGACATGTCGAAGCGTGCGGCGGAAGTGCTGGGATTCCGGCAGAAGGGCAAGGCGCGGGTGAAGGTGGAATACCTTGGCCCGGCTCCGCTGGGTGATGACCGGCGGCTGCTGGCGAAACTCAACCGGGTGAAGGGCGCGCCGAAATCAACGCTGGTGGCGGCCATTAACGGGCGCTCCGTGCCGGCCTCATCCGCGGCGCCGGTGATGGTGGCGCGCAACGATTATCAGCCGGCGCCTGCGCGGGCTTATGCCATGCAAGGTGAAATGGTGGCCGATGCGGCATATTTCGTGCAGGTGGCGTCCTTCGCCGATGCCGGAAGGGCGGAAGCTCTGCGGCGGCAGCTGAGCAATTACGGCCCGACGCGGGTGGTGCCGGCGGATGTCAACGGCATGCGCTACTGGCGGGTGCGGCTGGGGCCGTTCGCCAATCCGCGGGCGGCCAGCGCAGCGCAGCAGGCGGTGGCCGATGCCGGCATATACGATGCACGGGTGATCGCCGTGCAGGCCACCGGTGGCTGATGCACTGGTTGCGGCAAATGAGAGGCTGACAGGACCTCTCGGGAGAGATGGCGCGCAGGCATGGAGGCCTGCGCGCCATTTTTTGTTTGCATGAATATTCGGCAGGGCGGAGGGGAGATATTCCATTTGGCTCATGCAGCTTCTATAAGCCAAGGGACACGTCATCAGCAGCCGATGAGGTTCTCATGCCCGTGAAAGCGACGCCAAAGCGCATCACCACGCCGCATCCGGAAATTCCCATCGAGGTGCCCGAAGGCATGGCGCCGGTGGAGTTTTTCAACTCGCCGGCCAACCTGAAGAACCTGGCGGAAGAAAATGGTCTGTTCCGCACGCCGGAAGACCTGCTGATGTATCGCAAGCTCATCGGCCATTCGGTGGAGTTCGACACCTCCATCATCTACGACACCTCGCGCAAGATTCTCGACCCGCTGGGCAGGCCGGTGCGGCGCGACCAGATGCCATCGCAAGTGCGCAAGGTGTGGGAGCGGATGACGGCCATTCTCATCGACTACATGTTGGAGAAATATCCCGACCCGGCAGAGCATGTCGTGATGTGCGGCGAGGCGTCGCTGGATGCCACCTGGCCGCTGAACAAGCCCGGCGTGCCGTCCATCCGAATGATCCACAATCATTTCATCGTGTTTCCGGTGAAGGCGCTCGAGGCGGCGGAGGATGCCGACCCGAACGACGTGAACCTGACCGACTCGGGGCACAACACGCTGTTTCTGCGGCACCTGGCGGATGTCTACATGGAGTTCTTCGAGGGGCTGGACCTGCAGATATTGCAGCCCATCGCGGGGGATGACATCTCGCTGGCGGTTACCGGCTATCCACAGGGGCTGCCAAGCTGGGTGCTGAAGGACGGGCGCGAGCGGCTGTATGACAAGTATTTCTGGTACGAGTATCAGCAGATCCTGCTTCGTTTCCTGGATTTCTACCGGGCTTTCTTCGGGCTGGTGTCCACCGGCGAGGAGCGTGTGCCGGCGCAGGCCAATTTCCCCAATGCGGTGGCCGACATTCTGCTGGGCTCGCCGAAGTTCATCCGCGTGGCGCGCGACCTGCGCGAGCGGGTGATACAGGATCCGCAATTCGCCAACGACATACGCTGGCAGCCGGCCTACAAGCAGTTGCTGTATCGTGATGACCAGGGGCGGTTGATCGTTACCATCTCGCAGAACTCGGTGGGCAACGCCATTACCGAGCTGTTGGGCATCGTGGTGAAGCGCACCACCGACCCGGATGCCTACGCACAGGTGGAAGAGGCGCTGGTGAACCGCCTGCTGGATGCGCGCGAGCGCCTGATCGCTGAAAATCTTGGCGAGCCGATCTCGACAAGGCAGTGGCCGTCGAACCGCTTTGTGCCGGCATCGTGAGGCGGGCAGTGGCCTTGCCGCACAAGGCTGGGCAGGACGAGGCGCCGCGGCCATGCTGACGGTGGCCGGTTGTGCATTCTACGGCGATGATGCAGATGTTGCGAGGGGGCAGGAAAATGGGCGCGAATGGCGAGTCCGGAAGCATGACGGGTTGGCATGGCACGACGATCCTGAGCGTGCGCAAGGGGGCTCATGTGGTGATGGCCGGCGATGGGCAGGTGTCGCTGGGACAGACGGTGATCAAGCATTCCGCGCGCAAGGTGCGCCGGCTGGCCGGCGGCAAGGTGCTGGCCGGGTTTGCCGGGGCGACGGCGGATGCCTTCACGCTGCTGGAGCGGCTGGAGGCGAAGCTGGAGCAATATCCGGGGCAGTTGCTGCGCGCCTGCGTGGAACTGGCCAAGGACTGGCGCACGGATCGCTACCTCAGGCGGCTGGAGGCGATGATGATCGTCGCCGATGTGGACAACACCCTGGTGCTGACGGGCAATGGTGATGTGCTGGAGCCGGAAGACGGTGTGGCGGGCATCGGTTCTGGCGGCAGTTATGCGCTGGCTGCGGCGCGGGCGTTGCTGGATACGGAAATGGATGCACAGGCCAT
>JAJRRZ010000237.1 GCA_024279045.1 Alphaproteobacteria bacterium | reverse complement strand
TTCGGCGCCACGTCGCTGGCGGGCTATGTAACGAAGAAGGACCTCTCCGGTTTTGCCGGGTTCTTCTTCATGGCCAGCATCGGTCTGCTGATCGCCATCGTGGTGAACGCCATCTTCTTCCAGTCCACCATGATGAGCCTGATCACCTCCGTGCTGGTGGTGCTGGTGTTTGCCGGCATCACGGCCTACGAGACCCAGGTCATCAAGGAAATGTACTACGAGGGCGATGTGCCGGCAGCCGCGCGCAGCAAGGCCATTTTCGGCGCGTTCATGCTGTATGGCAGCTTCGTTACGCTGTTCATCCACATCCTCAACATCCTGGGCATCATGGGTGGCGACGAATAATTCGCCCATGCGCCCCGTTACGCAAGGCGCCGGCCACCCACAAAGGTGGCCGGTTTTTTGCTGATATTCATTCGCCCGAAACGGGAATATGGCGGCAACGGCAAGATTTCGGCACGAACTTTCCCCGTTTTGGCCATCAGGTGGCGCCATTGCACGGGTCAGTTGGCAGCGCGGCCCGGCCTTGGGTCCGGTCAGGTGCCGGAGTCAGATCAGCCCCCCAGCCCCCTCCGGCCTGAACCAGCGGATTGACGAGGCCGGGCCGCTTTCCGCCCCTCTTTCCACCACCTCCCCTTGCCAAGGTGTATCGCCAGCGGTTGCTCCCTTCGCAAGCTGTGCTATGGCTGTGCGCCATGACGCAGGAGCAGGCAATTCTGTTCGCGCTGATGGGCGCGGTGCTGGGGCTGTTGCTGTGGGGGCGCTGGCGCTATGACCTGGTGGCCTTCGCGGCGCTGGTGCTGGCGGTCATCCTCGGCGTGGTGGACACCAAACACGCCTTCGACGGCTTCGGCCACCCGGCAGCCATCATCATTGCGCTGGTGCTGGTGATCTCCCGCGGGCTGGAGCGCGCCGGCGTGGTGGACATGTTCACCCGCCAACTGGTGGATGCGCGGCGCTCGCTGGCCGGACACATCGCCATCATGGGTGGCATCGGCGCGGCGCTGTCGGCTTTCATGAACAATGTCGCCGCGCTCGCCATGCTGATGCCGGTGGACATGGCCGCCGCGCGCCGGGCGAAGCGCGCCGTGGCACTCAGCCTGATGCCGTTGTCCTTCGCCACCATCCTTGGCGGCATGGTCACGCTCATCGGCACGCCGACGAACATCGTCATCGCCCAGTTCCGTGAACAGCGCCTGGGCGAGCCGTATCTGATGTTCGACTTTGCCCCTGTCGGTCTGCCGGTGGCGCTGGCGGGGCTGGCCTTTCTGGCATTGTTCGGCTGGCGGCTGCTGCGCGTGCGCCAGCGTGGCAACGATGATGCCGCCACGCCCCAGGGCCCGGAGGCCTATGTGGTGGAGCTGGTGGTGGGGGCGGATTCCGGTGCCGTGGGCCGCACTTTCGGCGAGTTGAAGGCCGAGGCGGAAGAAGCCGGCGTATGGCTGCTGGGGCTCGTGCGCCGCGGCAAGCGCGAGAAGGCCCTGCGTAACATCGTGATTCGCAATGGCGATGCGCTGATCATCGAAAGCGCGCCGGACGGTGTGGAGCAATTCGCCAGCGCGCTGAAGCTGGACTTCTCGCGCTCGCGCAAGCATGCGCAACTGCTGGCCGACAGCATGGACATGATCGAGGTGGTGGTGCCGCGCGAGGCGCGCATCGTCAACCGCTCGGCGGACGACTTGCGCCTGCTGGCGCGCCATGGCGTGGTGCTGGCGGGCATTTCGCGCCATGGCCGGCGCATAACCGGGCGGGTGCGCAGGGAGCCGGTGCGCTCCGGTGATGTGCTATTGCTGGTGGGGCCGGAAAACACGTTGGAGGAAACCGCCCGCTGGCTGGGTGGGTTGCCGCTGAAGCCGCGCCGCGCGCCCACCGTGGCGCAGCGGCAGAAGGCGTGGCTGGCCATTGCCCTGTTCGCGGGCGCGGTGATCGCTTCGGCGCTGGGCTGGGTGTATCTGCCGATTGCGCTGGGCGCGGTGGTGGTGGGCTATGCATTGTTCAGGATCATTCCCCTGAGCCGCATCTATGATGCCATCGAATGGCCGGTGATCGTGCTGCTGGCCTCGCTCATTCCCATCGGCGCGGCGCTGGAAAGCTCCGGCGGCACGGCGCTGATCGCGCAGGGCATCCTGCACCTCACGCAGGGGCTTTCCCCGGTGCTTGTGCTCATCGTCATCATGGTGGTTACCATGACGCTGTCGGACATGCTCAACAACGTTGCCACGGTGCTCGTCGCCGCGCCGGTGGCGGTGGACATCGCCCACGCCCTGAATGTCAGCCCCGACACCATGCTGATGGGCGTGGCGGTGGCGGCGTCATGCGCCTTTCTCACGCCCATTGGCCACAAGAACAACACCATCATCATGGGGCCGGGCGGCTATGCCTTCGGCGACTACTGGCGGCTGGGGCTGCCTCTGGAGCTGATCGTGCTGGCGGTTTCCGTGCCGCTGATCCTGATCGTCTGGCCGTTGTGATCGGCATGCGCGGGGAAGCCATGCAATCAGCACAATTCCGGCATGTGCGGACAATAGGACGCAGGGCTTTTCCGCGTATTGCAGAAAACTTGCGCGCCGTGTTAGAGAGGCCACGACGCGGGCCTTGCCCGGCGCGAGGGGTGCTGCGTGCCGTGCGTGTATGTGTCGGCGTCAACAGCGGGAACGGCAACGGCGTGCACACGGGGTGCCAGATCGCGACACGGCATCCGGCGGCAGGCCGGCGGGCAACAGGACAGCCATTCGGAACCGACCATATGCCTCAGAGCATTCGTATATCCGGCGTAGCGTGGCGTTATGCGCGCGCACTGTCTGACCTGGCGGCGGAGCAAGGTGTGGAAGAGGCCATCTCCGCCGACATGGAGGCGCTGGCCGGCGCGCTGGAGGAGTCGCGCGACTTCGCGGTCTTCGTTGCCAGTCCGTTGTTCAATGCCGAGCAGCAGGGCGCGGTGCTTGACGCGCTGGCGAGCAAGATGAAGCTACACGAGCTGACTGCGCGCTTCCTGCGGGTGCTGGCGGAAAACCGCCGCCTGGCGCTGCTTGGCGAGGTCATTGCCGCCTGGCGGCAGTTGCAGGCGCGGGCGCGCGGCGAAACGAAGGTGGAAGCCATCACCGCCGAGGCGCTTTCCGCCGCACAGCGGAAAAAGCTGGCCGCGGCGTTGAAAAAGGTGCTGTCGCGCGAGGTGGATATCGACAACACGGTGGATCCGGACATCATCGGCGGACTGGTGCTGCGCATCGGCTCGCGCATGATCGATGCCTCCGTGAAACAACGGCTCAATGCCCTGAAGGGCGCGCTGAAAGGGGTGTAAGAGAGCAATGGATATTCGT
>JAJRRZ010000236.1 GCA_024279045.1 Alphaproteobacteria bacterium | reverse complement strand
GCGCTGCAACTGGCCGAGATGGCAGGCGCGGAAGCAGCGCGCGCGGGCGTGGTGAAGGATGCCGGCGATGATCCGGACATCACCCATGGCGCGTTGATCATCGCCACCGTGCGGCGGCTGGCGTCGGGGCAAGGCGTGCGCTTTGCGGCAGGGGCGGGCGTGGGCACCATCACCCTGCCGGGACTGCCGCTGCCAGTAGGTGAACCGGCCATCAACCCGGGGCCGCGGCTGATGATCCGCGCCGCGCTGGATGAGGCGCTGGAACAGGCCCGCGCGGCGGGCGTGGCGGACGTGCCCGATGCGCCGGACGTGGAGGTGGAGGTCAGCATCCCCGGCGGCGAGGAGCTGGCGAAAAAGACCATGAATCCGCGGCTCGGCATCATTGGCGGGCTGTCGGTGCTGGGTACCACCGGCATCGTGCGGCCCTATTCCTGCGCGGCGTGGATCGCCTCCATCCGCGAGGGCGTGGACGTGGCCCGCGCTCTGGGATTGATGCATGTCATCGGCGCCACGGGGCGCACATCGGAAAAGGCGGCGCGCCGGTTTTTCGATGTGCCGGAGCAGGCGCTCATCGACATGGGCGATTTCGCTGGTGGCCTGCTGAAATACGTGCGCACCCATCCCGTGCCGCGCCTGACCATCGCCGGCGGCCCGGCCAAGCTGGCCAAGCTGGGGCAAGGGCGGCTGGATCTGCATTCGAAACGTGGCGGTGTGGATATGTCGGCGCTGGCCAGGCTGGCCGGCCTGCCCGACATCGCCACGGTCAACAGCGTAGGCCAGGCGTTGCTGCTGGCGCGTGAGCATGGCATCACTGACCTGCCCGAACGCATCGCCCGCGCCGCCCTGACGACAATGCGCGAAGTCCTGCGCGATGCGCCGGTGCGCGCCGGGGTGCTGGTGGTCGATCGCCACAGCAAGGTGCTGGCCCACGTGAATGAGCCTGGCAGCACCCCATGAGCCGGATACGGCACATCCTGCTACTCGGCGGCACCGCCGCGGCGCGGAAACTGGCCGAAGCGCTGGCGGTGGCGTTGCCAAAAGCGCGCATCACCTATGCCTTGGCTGGCGCGACACCCCACCCGCGCCTGCCGCGCGCCGCCAACATCGAGGTGCGCATCGGCGGCTTCGGCGGCGCAGATGGCCTGGCCCGCTGGCTGCGCGAGCAAGACGTTGCCGCGCTCATCGACGCCACCCATCCCCACGCCCGCCACATGCCACACAATGCCGCCACTGCCGCCAGCCTGGCCGGTGTAGCGCACGCCCGTTTCCTGCCTCGCCTGCCGGACTTCACGCTTGCAGCGCCTGCCGCCACAGGCTTCTCCACCTTCTTTTCCACGTCATGCCCGGGCTTGACCCGGGCATCCAGGCGGCGGCTGCCACAGTCGCCTGCGTTGTCGGCCCTGGATTGCCGGGGCAAGCCCGGCAATGACGAGAGGGGGAGCCGGGCAAGGGGCATCGTCTGGCTGGAGCATGCCGAGGAGGCAGTGCACCTGCTGCCCCGTGGCGCGCGGGTAGCGGTAGCGCTGGGCAGTCGCGGGTTGGCGGCGTTGCGGGAAAGGGGCGATTTGCACCTGCACGCGCGCATGCTTGCCACACCAGTGTTTTGTCCGCTGCCACGCTGGCGGTTGTGTATCGGCAAAAAGTGCGGCCCGCGCGGGAGCATGGCGGCGGAAATGGTCTGGCTGCGCACCATCGGCGCGCAATGCGTGCTGGCGCGCCATGCGGCAGGCAGCAGGCAACTGGTGGCCGCGGCGCTGCGGCTGGGCCTGCCCGTGCTGCTCGTCCGCCCGCCAGCGTCGCCGCAAGGCGTGCTGGTGCTGCATTCGATGCAAGAGGTGCGGGATTGGCTGGCAACGCATTTCAGCCGTTGAGATGAAACAGCACTTCAGCCGTTGAGATGGAACACCACCTCGCCGCCCACCACGGTTTGCACCGCGCGGCCTTCGAAGGCGCGGTTCTCGAAGGGCGTGTTGCGCGAGCGTGAGTGCAGCGCGTCTTCCTGCACCCGCCAGCTGCCGTGCGGATCGACGATGATGAAATCCGCCACCGCGCCGGGCTTGAGCGCGCCACCATCCAGCCCCAGCAGCCGTGCCGGAGTGGTTGTC
>JAJRRZ010000235.1 GCA_024279045.1 Alphaproteobacteria bacterium | reverse complement strand
TCTGGTTCATCCTGAAGATGATCATGGGCATCCGCGTCAGCGAGGAGGAGGAGATGATGGGCCTGGATGCCGCGGAGATCGGCGTGGAGGCCTATCCGGAGTTCGGCAAGGGCTCGCAGGCCATCTGAGGCCGCGCCCGCGTCAACTTCGCGCAATCCATGCATGCGAAACTGGCCGGAGGAGCACCCCGCTCCTCCGGCCTTCCTTGTATCGGGGATACGATTGACCGTCGAACGAGCCTACACCGCCTCTTCGCAGGCAAGGTGCGCCAGCCTGTCGAGGAAGCGCTCGCAGGCCACAAGCTGCTCAAGCTCCACGAACTCGTCCGGGCGATGTGCTTGCGCGATGTGCCCCGGCCCGCACACCACCGCGCGCATGTCCGCCTCGTCGAACAACCCGGCTTCCGTGGCATATGCCGCGCGCGCGGTGTCGTTCTGCCCGGCCAGGCGCAATGCCAGTTGCACCGCTGGCGAATCGGCACTTTCCCGCAACCCCGGCACATTGGCCATCATCTCTGTCTCGATATCCGCCTGCTCGCTTGCCGCGCGCATTTCGGGCAGCAATTCCTCATCCGCCACGCGTTGCAGCCGGTTGATGAAGCGCCGATAATCTTCTCCCGGCAGGCAGCGGATTTCCCATTCGAAAGCACATCTGCGCGGAATGATGTTCTTGGCAATGCCACCCTCGATCAGCCCGACGCTGAGGGTGGAGTAGGGCGGTTCGAAACCCGCCGCCCGCGCACCGGTGTTGCGCTCTTCCCACGCCATCTGCGCGATTTCCATCACCAGCCGCGCCGCCGCGTGAATGGCGTTCACGCCGATGTGCGTGCAGCTTGCGTGCGCCTCCAGCCCGGTAACGGTGGTGCGCAGCACGGTGATGCCCTTGTGCGCGCTCACCACCTTCATGCCCGTCGGCTCGCCGACGAACACCGCCGCCACGGGGGGCAGGTTGGCGCGCATCCACGCGATCATCGGGCGCACGCCGGTGCAGCCCACTTCCTCGTCGCACGACAGCGCCAGATACACCGGGCGCTTCAGCGCCGGAGCCATTTCCGCCAGCTTCGGAGCCAGCGCCAGCGCGCAGGCGATGAAGCCCTTCATGTCCGCCGTGCCGCGCCCGTGAGCGCGCCCGTTTGCCACGCGCAGCGTGAACGGGTCGGACGACCACGCCTGCCCGTCCACCGGCACCACGTCGGTATGGCCGGACAATACCAGGCCTCCGGCAACCTCCGGCCCGATGCTGGCCAGCAGGTTGGCCTTGTCCGGGCCGAAGTCGATGCGCTGCGTGGCGAAGCCATGCCCGCGCAGATAATCTTCCACGAAGGAAATCAGCGCCAGGTTGGAGTTGCGGCTGACGGTATCGAAAGCGATCAGGCGCTCCAGCAGTTCCAGGGTGTTCATTGTCGCCATCCTGCTCTTGCCAACCGGCCCGCGCGGTGGTTTATAGCGGCCTAGCCGCCCCGCCGTGGGGCGTCAAGCCGGGGCGTTTTCCGGTTTCGCATCATGCGCAATTCCTGCCGGCACACGGGGGCAGAGCGATGAACAACCCGCGCAACGTTTTCGATATCCGCCAGTATATCCGCTCCATTCCCGATTATCCCAAACCCGGCATCATCTTCCGCGACATCACCACGCTGCTGGCCTCCGCCCATGGCCTGCGCGCCGCGGTGGATGAACTGGTCTGGCCGTTTCTCGATGAAGACATCGACTATGTCATCGGCATCGAGGCGCGCGGTTTCATCCTCGGCGGCGCGGTGGCGCACGAGCTGGGGCGCGGCTTCGTGCCCATCCGCAAGAAGGGCAAGCTGCCGTGGAAGGTCATCGGTAAGGACTACGAGCTGGAATACGGCGTCGACCGCATCGAGGTGCATGCCGATGCCATCAAGGCGGGCGACAGGGTGTTGCTGGTGGATGATCTCATCGCCACCGGTGGCACGGCGGCTGCGGCCATCGACCTCATCCGCGAATCCGGCGGCCAGCTGGTGGCCGCCGCCTTTGTCATCGACCTGCCCGACCTTGGCGGCGCGCAAAAATTGCGCGACAAGGGGGTGAAGGTGCATACCCTGGTGGAATTCGAGGGCGAATGATGCCAATGGGCAGAAGAGCAATCATCAGCGCCCATGGCCAGGCCGCCGTTGGCGTTTCTTTTGAACTGGCACGCGGCGGCTTGTGAACAGAAAGGCCGAAAGGGTCGGAAAGGCCAGAAAGACCGGCACGGCCACCAGCAACGCAGAAGCGGAAAGAAACGAACGGACATGCCGAAACGCACCGACATCCACTCCATCCTCGTCATTGGCGCCGGTCCCATCGTCATCGGCCAAGCCTGCGAGTTCGACTATTCCGGCACCCAGGCCATCCGCGCGTTGAAGGAAGAGGGCTATCGCGTCATCCTGCTCAATTCCAATCCCGCCACCATCATGACCGATCCGGAGCTGGCCGACGCCACTTACATCGAGCCCATCACGCCGGAGGTGGTGGAGCGCATCATCGAGCGCGAAAAGCCCGACGCCCTGCTGCCCACCATGGGCGGCCAGACGGCGCTGAACACCGCGCTGACCTGCGAGCGCGAGGGGATACTGGCGCGGCACGGCGTGAAGATGATCGGTGCGCGCGCCGATGTCATCGACAAGGCCGAGGATCGCGAGCTGTTCCGCAAGGCCATGGAGAAAATCGGCCTCGACCTGCCGCGCTCCGCCTTCGTCAATGTCTCCGAGTTGAAGCGTCGCTATCGCGAGGAATATGCCGTGCGGGTGAAGGAGATCGAGCAGCAATATCCTCAGGGCGAACAGCGCGACCGGGCGCTGGCCGAATTCGAGGAACAGTGGATTCGCGAGGAAGGCCCCCGTCGCGAGGAAATCCGCCTGGAGGCCCGCCGCCAGACTTTCGAGGCTTACAAGATCACCGGTGTGCCGGCCATCGTCCGCCCGTCCTTCACCCTTGGTGGCACCGGCGGCGGCATTGCCTATACGCTCGACGAGCTTTACGACATTGCCCTGCGCGGCATCGAGGCCTCGCCCACCTCGGAGGTGCTCATCGAGGAATCCGTGCTCGGCTGGAAGGAATACGAGATGGAGGTCGTCCGCGACAAGGACGACAACTGCATCATCGTCTGCTCCATCGAAAACGTTGATCCCATGGGCGTGCACACCGGCGATTCCATCACCGTCGCCCCGGCGCTGACGCTCACCGACAAGGAATACCAGCGCATGCGCAACGCCTCCATCGCCGTGTTGCGCGAGATCGGCGTGGAAACCGGCGGCTCCAACGTGCAGTTCGCCGTCAACCCGAAGGATGGCCGCATGGTGGTCATCGAGATGAATCCGCGTGTGTCGCGCTCCTCGGCGCTGGCCTCGAAGGCCACCGGCTTTCCCATCGCCCGCGTCGCCGCCAAGCTGGCCATCGGCTACACGCTGGACGAACTGGACAACGCCATCACCCGAGGCGCCACGCCCGCCAGCTTCGAGCCGACCATCGATTACGTGGTTACCAAGATCCCGCGCTTCGCCTTCGAGAAGTTCCCCGGCGCCGAGCCGCTGCTGGGCACGGCCATGAAGTCCGTCGGCGAGGTCATGGCCATTGGCCGCACCTTCCACGAGAGCCTGCAGAAGGCCCTGCGTGGGCTGGAAACCGGCCTCACCGGCCTGAACGAGGTGCCGTTGGCCAAGGAGGGCGAAGAGCCGGACAAGAATGCCATCCGCGCAGCACTCTCCACCCCCACGCCCGACCGCCTGCTGAAGATCGCCCAGGCCCTGCGCGAGGGTGTCGGCGTGGAAGAGATCAACCGCATCAGCGGCTACGATCCGTGGTTCATCGAACGCCTGGCCGAAATCATTGCCATGGAAGCGCGGGTGAAAGCCCACGGCCTGCCCGGGGATGCCGCCAATTTCCGCAAGCTGAAGGCCATGGGCTTTTCCGACGCGCGGCTGGCCGAGCTGGCCGGGCTGGAGGAACAGGAAGTGCGCGCCCGCCGCTGGGATCTTGGCGTGCGCCCGGTGTTCAAGCGCATCGATACCTGCGCGGCGGAGTTCGCCTCGCCCACCGCCTACATGTATTCCACCTACGACAGCGGCATCGAGGGTCTCTCCGACGGCGACGAGTCGCAGGTGTCCGATCGCCGCAAGGTGGTCATCCTCGGCGGCGGGCCGAACCGCATCGGCCAGGGTATCGAGTTCGACTACTGTTGTTGCCATGCCTCCTTCAGCCTCAGGGAGGAGGGCATCGAGACCATCATGGTCAACTGCAATCCGGAGACCGTCTCCACCGACTTCGACACCTCCGACCGCCTCTACTTCGAGCCGCTCACCACCGAGGATGTGCTGGAAATCCTCCACCGTGAGCAACAGAAGGGCGAGTTGCTGGGCGTTATCGTGCAGTTCGGCGGTCAGACGCCACTGAAGCTCTCCCATGCCATACAGGCCGCCGGCATTCCCATCCTCGGCACCTCGCCCGATGCCATCGACCTCGCCGAGGATCGCGACCGCTTCGCGCAATTGCTGCGCAAGCGGGGCCTGCGCCAGCCCGAGAACGGCATCGCCCGCTCCGGCGAACAGGCGCGCGAGATTGCCGAGCGCATCGGTTTTCCCGTCGTCATCCGCCCATCCTACGTGCTGGGCGGGCGCGCCATGGAGATCGTGCGCAATACCGAGGAACTGGAACGTTACATCTCCGAGGCCGTTGTCGTTTCGGGCAATTCGCCGGTGCTCATCGACCGCTACCTGGAGCAGGCCACGGAGGTGGACGTGGACGTGTTGGCCGATGGCAAGATCGTGCACGTGGCCGGCATCATGGAGCATATCGAGGAAGCCGGCGTGCATTCCGGCGATTCCGCCTGTTCGCTGCCGCCCCACTCCCTGCCGCAGGAGGTGGTGGCCGAGATCATTCGCCAGAGCGAGACGCTGGCCCGCGCGCTGCATGTGCGCGGACTGATGAACGTGCAGTTTGCCGTGAAGGACGGCGAGGTCTACATCCTGGAGGTCAACCCGCGCGCCTCGCGCACCGTGCCGTTCGTCGCCAAGGCCACTGGCGATGCCATCGCCGCCATCGCCGCGAAGGTCATGGCCGGGCGCGCGCTGGCCGACTTCGGCTTGCAGCCGCGTCGGCTGAACCACGTCAGCGTCAAGGAGGCGGTGTTTCCCTTCAATCGCTTCCCCGGTGTCGATACGCTGCTCGGCCCGGAGATGCGCTCCACCGGCGAGGTCATGGGCATCGATGCTGATTTCCCCATGGCCTACGCAAAGGCGCAAATCGCCGCCGGACAGCGGTTGCCGCTGTCGGGCACGCTGTTCATCTCCGTGCGCGAGGCCGACAAGGACGCCATCGTCGAGCCGGCGAAGCTGCTGCATGATCTGGGCTTTCATATCATCGCCACTGGTGGCACCCAGCGTCATCTCGCCGCACATGGTGTGCCCACCGAGCGCATCAACAAGGTGCTGGAAGGCCGCCCGCACATTGTCGATGCCATGGCCAATGGCGAGGTGCAACTGGTGTTCAACACCACCGAGGGCGAGGCCGCCATTCGCGATTCGCGCTCCATCCGCCAACAGGCCATTCTCTCCGGCATTCCCTATGCCACCACCCTGGCCGGCGCACGCGCCACGGCGCAGGCCATTGCCGCGCTGAAACAGCGCAGCCTTGAAGTGAAGCCCCTTCAGGAGTATATTGCCGCGCGCGCTGGCTGAGGTTTTTGCCTGTCGCCAGCGCCTGCAACGATCTTTCGTCAAGCCCCTGCAGGCCTGTTGGGCGTGCAGGCAGGCTTGTTTTTGTTGTCTGAAGATGTTGGGCAACGGGGGCGAAGCATCGCCCGCACATCAGCAACGGGAAGAAAGCAGACTGCCATGGAAAAGATTCCGATGACGGCGGAGGGCCACAAGGCCCTGATGGAAGAGGTCCGCCACCTGAAGACAGTGGAGCGCGAGCGCATCATCAAGGCCATTGCCGAGGCCCGCGCCCATGGCGACCTTTCCGAAAACGCCGAGTATCACGCCGCGAAGGAACAGCAGGCCTTCAACGAAGCGCGTGTGGCGGAGCTGGAGGACAAGCTCTCCCGCGCGGAGGTCATCGATGTCTCCAGCTTGTCCGGCGACAAGGTGCAGTTCGGCGCCACGGTAACCCTCATCGACGAGGACACGGAAAAGGAAGTTACCTACCAGATCGTCGGCGATCTGGAGGCCGACGTGAACGCTGGGCGGATTTCCATCTCCTCGCCCATTGCCCGCGCGCTCATCGGCAAGAGCGTCGGCGATTTCGTGGAGGTCAACACCCCCGGCGGCGGCAAGTCCTACGAGATCCTGAAGGTGGTCTACAAATAGCGCCATCGCAAGGTATCAGGCACGGCGCCTTGCAATCCCTCGCGTCCATTCGGCGCGGGGGATTTTTTTGTGCTTCGCGCAACCCTGTCAGCAGTGCATGAAATGGCGCCGCAAAGAACATGGTTGACGCCTGCCTGAACGTTGTGGTCGGCAGATCATACCCCGTTAACCATGTTTTGAAGGTTTTGCGCAACATTAGGCTCGAAATTGACCAGTTCCCGGCGAAACCGTGCCGCCGGGTAGCGCTTGAAGGGAAATTCGGGCCATGAGCAACAAGAGAAAGATCATTACGCTGGGTGTGGCTTCCGTAACCGCCATCGTTGCTGCCATGTTCGCCAGGGACTTCATTTCCGGTGGCCAGCAGCAGCCGCAAGTGGTGGTGAAGCAACAGCAGGTCGCCAAGACCGAGGTTCTCGTAACCACCCGTGATGTGCAGCTTGGCGAACGCATCCAGCCGGCCATGCTGAAGTGGCAGGACTGGCCCGAGACATTGCTGCTGCCCGGCATGATTACCCGCAACAGTCAGCCTGAAGCGATCAACGATCTGAAAAACGCCCGCGCCCGCATGCCCATGGTGGCCGGCGAGCCGGTGCTGCAGAAAAAGGTGATGAAACAGGGTGATGGCGGCATGATGTCCTCGCTGCTGACGAAGGGCATGCGCGCCATTGCCGTGAAGGTGAGCATCGAGAGCGGTGCGGGTGGCTTCATCATGCCCAACGACCGCGTGGATGTGCTGGTAACCCGCCGCATCAAGGGCCAGACCTTTACCGACCCGGTGCTGGAAAACGTGCGGGTGCTGGCCATTGACCAGATCTACATGGCCAAGGAGAGCGACAAGGCCGCCGTGGCCGACATGCGCACCGCCACTCTGGAGGTAACGCCCGAGCAGGCCCGCGTGCTGGCTCGCGTGCAGGCCATGGGTGAACTGTCCCTTGCCCTGCGCAGCCAGGCCGAGCGGCAAAATGCCGGCGCCGAAGACCAGATGCCGCGGCTTGCGCCGATGTTTGCCAGGAACCATGGCGGTGAAATCCGCACATTCCGCTACGGCATGCAGGGCACGCAGGCCGCACTGAACTGAATTTCGAGATTTCTTGTGTGGGAGAATGATGATGTTTGCGAGCGACTTCACAATCGGGCGGATGCTGAAGGCCAGCGCCATCGCCCTGGGGCTGTTTACCGGCGCGGCGGCCACGCAAGCACTCACCGGTTCCGACATGTTCGTGGCGCAGGCCCATGCGGAAATCCAGCGCACCATGAAGCTGGCGCTCAACAAGTCCGCCGTGGTGCGACTGCCCGCGGGCGTGAAGGACATCATCGTCGGCAATCCCGACGTTGCAGACGTGGTGCTGCGTTCGAAGCGCACGATGTATGTTTTTGCACGCAAGCTGGGTGAAACCAACATCTTTCTGATCGATGCCAGAGGCAAACCCATCGCCAAGCTGGATCTGAGCGTGGTCATCAATCCGAGCAGCTTGCAGAAGCTGCTGAAGAAAGCCATTCCCGGCGCCGACATTCGTGTCGAACCGATGGAGAACCAGATTCTGCTTGCGGGCACGGTCAAGACCCCCGCAGACGTGAACAAGGCCATGCAGATTGCCCAGAATTACACCAAGACCATCAGCAGCCAGATGGTGGCCACCAGTGGTGGCAACGGGGGCGAAGGTGGCATGCAGGTCGTTAACGCCATTCGTGTTACGGGCAAGGATCAGGTGATGATCAAGGTCAAGCTGGCCGAGGTGCAGCGCGATGTCTTCAAGCAGTTGCGCACCAATTTCAGCTCGATCAATTTCACCAGTGGCAATCTCGGTGGGGCCTTCGGTCTGTTGTTTCCCTTCTCTCTGGGCAACAACATTGGCTCGTATGGTGGGCAATTGTCTTATGCAGGCAGGAATGTGCAGTCTAATACCGTTCTGGAAGCTCTGGAACGCGATGGCCTGATGCGCCTGTTGGCCGAGCCGACGCTCACGGCCATCTCCGGCGAGGCGGCCAAGTTCGTTGCTGGCGGGGAAGTGCCGTTGATCAGTGATTGCACGCGTGATTCCGACACCAGACTTGTAACATGCACATATGAATATAAACCCGTTGGCGTCATGTTGGGGTTCACGCCACTGGTTCTGTCCGAGAGCAGGATTTCTCTCAAGCTGAACGTGGAAGTCAGCGAGATAAGCAACAAGTATGCCCAGGTTGTTGACGGAGGAACACTGGTCGGCATCGAGAAACGCCAGACTGCCACCACCGTGGAGCTTCCCTCCGGCGGCACGCTGGCCATCGGCGGCATGATCCGCGAGCAAACCAAGCAGAACATCGATGGTGTGCCGGGTCTGAAGAACCTGCCCATCCTGGGCGCATTGTTCCGTTCGCGCGCCTTCCAGGCCAACCAGAGCTAGCTGGTGGTACTGGCCACACCCTACATCGTAACGCCGCGCAACGAGAAGAAATTCCGCACCCCCGTGGACAGGCTCAACGTTGCCTCCGACTATCAGACTTATTTCCTGGGCCGCCTGCATCGCCGTTACGGAGGAGATGCCGCCGCCAAGGGTGATGGCAAGGTCTATCACGGTGATGTCGGTTTCATCCTGGAATGACACGGCCAGATCTTGAGATCTTGAATGAGCATCAGGAGCAGAACAATGAAAAAGCATCTCGGCATGCCTGGCGCGGCTCTCATGGTGGCCCTGCTCGCCGGCTGCACGACGGATTTCTACGATCAGCGCATGGCGGGCTATGCCCCGGAAATGCCTGATCAGGTTTTCCCCATTGAAGTGGCCAGGGGCAAGGTCAATCTGCGTCTGCCGGTCGTTTCCGGCAAGCTGACCGAAACAGAGCGTCTGGCGGTGCGCAAGCTGGCACAGCAGGCGGCATCGCTGACCACACCGGTTTATGTCGTCCGCCCTGCCGGCTCGGTCAAGGCAGAAATTCTGGCCGCACAGATCACCTCGGAAATGATCGGCCACGGCGTTGACAAGGCGCGCATCATCCACAGCGCCCGTGGCCACAAGGGCGAGGTGCGCATCAGCTTCAGGCGCAAATTTGCGGTAACAAAGGAATGTGGCGACTGGAGCAAACCCATCAACGAAACGGCAATGAACCGCCCGTATCGTGATTTCGGCTGCTCGCAGCAACACAACATTGCCGCACAAGTCGACAATCCGGAAGACTTCCAGCGTCCGCGCGTGATGACACCGCCTGATGCCGATTTGCGCAACCTGGCCACGAGCAAATATCGCAAGGGTGAGGATTACACCTCGCAGTGGCCTGGGGGTAGCAAGATCAGCATAGATGACGGCATCAAGGCCTCTGTGCAGAAATAATCATGGCAAAAGCCAAGGCAGTAGGATCAAGCAAGATGCATGCACCCGACAATCACACTCATGTCCTGCAGATGGAAATGAACGGGCTGCCGCCGCTTCCGGCCATCAATGCCCACTTTTTCGCGGAAACACCCGCCGGCGAGGCATTGTATCAGCAGGCTGCCGCCACGCGCCAATTGCGCCGCGCCCATGTGGAGATATTCCCTGGCGGCATTGCCGGCGCCGTGGCCGCCTATGCACAGGCACCAACGCCGGAGTTGCTGGTGGTGGAAAGCTCCGCTCAGCCGGATCAGTTGTTCCAGCAGTTGGCCTCGCTGGCCGAGGTGGTGGTGAAAGGCACCCGCGTCGTGGTGCTGGGCCATGTCAATGACCTGTTCCTCTATCGCCGCATGCTGGCCGAGGGTGTGCATGACTACATGGCCCTGCCGCTGCCGGTGGAGCAGTTTGTCGCCTCCCTTTCGCAGCTGTTCCAGGGGGATGCCGGCGCCAAGGTGGGGCGTGTGATCAGTTTCATGGGCGCCAAGGGCGGCGTCGGCTCTTCTGTCATCGCCCACAATGCTGCCTGGCTGCTGGCCAACAAGCACAAGATCAACACCGTGGTAACCGACATGGATCTGGCCTTTGGCACGGCGGGAATCGACTTCAATGTCGCCGCCGCCCAGACGGTGGCCGACGCCCTTGCGGGTACTGAACGGCTCGACGAGGCGATGATCGACCGCCTGCTGCACAAGTGCTCCGAGCACCTGATGCTGCTGGCCGCGCCCGGCACGCTGGACGAGGTGGTGCCCATTCAGGAGCAGGGGCTGAATACCATGCTCGACCTGCTGCGCCAGATCGTGCCGCTGACCGTGCTCGACTTGCCCAGTGACTGGGACAACTGGATGCGCGCCGCCATCATCCAGTCGGAGAAGATTGTCATCACCTCCACGCTGGATCTGGCCGCCCTGCGCAATGTCAAGGTGCTGGCCGACAACATCCGCAAGCTGCGGCCCAACGAGCAGCCGCCGCTGCTGGTGCTCAACCAGGTCGGCATGGGCAAGCGTCCGGAGGTGCCGGTTGAGAAGTTCGCCGAGACGGTGGGGCTGGCCGACTACATCGTCGTGCCGTTTGACGAAGTGGCCTTCGGCGCCGCCGCCATGGAAGGCCGCATGATGCTGGAGGAAGCGCCAGACAGCGAAGCTGCCGCTGCCATCCGCCAGGTGGCCGCATGGGCTGCGGATCTGCCGGAAGAACAGGGGAACAATGCCGCAGGCTCCGTCCTGCAGCAGCTCATCTCTCCCCTGGTGGAGAAGCTGCGCGGCGCTGGCAAGAAGAAATGATTACCCGGAGTGGGTTCAGCACCCCATAAAGAGGCGTGGCAGGCGCGCCATTTGCACAAGAGCAGTGCAAGCTTATGGGGCCTGAACCGGCCAGAAGTCCGGAAAACAGCGCAGGAAACAGCCCAAGCGGGAAAGAATGGTCATGTTCGGCAAACGTGAATTCGGAAGCAGTGATTCCCCGCTGAATCCGCAGCAGAGCGCTACATCGGCCCCGGCCCGGCCACAGCCATCGGCAGTGCCGGCGTCTGCGCCACAGCCACAGCCACAGCCACAGGCGACTTTGGCACAAGCCGGCTTTGCGGGACGGCGCCACACGGAAGAATACTATGACATCAAGAGCGAGATCTTCAACGCACTTATCGATGCCATCGACCTGACCCAGCTCACCCAGCTGGATGCACAGGCCGCGCGCGAGGAAATCCGCGACATCGTCAACGACATCATCGCCATAAAGGATGTCGCGCTGTCCATTGCCGAGCAGGAAGAGCTGCTGGAGGACATCTGCAACGACGTGCTCGGCTATGGCCCGCTGGAGCCACTGCTGGCCCGCGACGACATCGCCGACATCATGGTCAACGGCGCCAAGCGTTGTTTCATCGAAGTCAATGGCAAGATCGAGGAAGCCCCCATCCGCTTCCGCGACAATGGACAACTGCTCAATATCTGTCAGCGCATTGTCTCGCAGGTGGGCCGCCGCGTGGACGAGGCCAGCCCCATCTGCGACGCTCGCCTGCCCGATGGCTCGCGTGTGAACGTCATTGCCCCGCCACTGGCTATCGACGGTCCGGCCCTGACCATCCGCAAGTTCAAGAAGGACCGGCTGACGCTCGACCAGCTCGTTGATTTCGGCTCCATCAGCCCGGAGGGGGCGGAAATCCTCAAGATCATCGGGCGTGTGCGCTGCAATGTGCTTATCTCCGGCGGCACCGGTTCGGGTAAAACCACGCTGCTGAACTGCCTGACCGCCTACATTGACGACGACGAGCGCGTCATCACCTGCGAGGACGCCGCCGAGCTGCAACTGCAACAGCCGCACGTGGTGCGCCTGGAGACCCGCCCGCCCAACCTGGAAGGCGAAGGCGAGATCACCATGCGCGACCTGGTGCGCAACTGCCTGCGCATGCGTCCCGATCGCATCATCGTCGGCGAGGTGCGTGGCCCGGAAGCCTTCGACCTGCTGCAGGCCATGAACACCGGCCACGACGGCTCCATGGGCACCCTGCATGCCAACAGTCCGCGCGAGGCCATCTCGCGCGTGGAATCGATGATCACCATGGGCGGCTTCCAGTTGCCGCCGAAGACCATCCGCGAGATGATCGTCGGTTCCATCGATGTCATCGTGCAGGCTTCGCGCCTGCGCGACGGCTCGCGCAATATTACCCACATCACCGAGGTCGTCGGCATGGAGGGTGATGTGGTCATCACCCAGGATCTGTTCGTCTACGAAGTGCTGGGCGAAGACGACAATGGCAAGGTGCTGGGCAGGCATCGCTCCACCGGCATCGCCAAGCCGCATTTCTGGGAGCGTGCCCGCTACTTCGGCGAGGATGTGCGCCTGGCCGAGGCGCTGGAGCGCGCCGCCGTGCAATCTGATGAACTGGTCTGAACCGGACATGGGCGGCGCGACGGAAACGGAAGGCCACCCCATGTTGGCGCAAGGGAAGGACGGATATGTCGGAATGGATCACACTCGCGCTGATTGCCGCCGGCGCCGGAGGCATTGCCTGGGCAGTCATGTCGGCCTTGCAGGAGCGCGCCTCCGAAAAACGTCTGGAAACGCTCGTCAGCAATGGCGCCGCCGGCAGCCAGCAGCAGGGTTTCATCAAGGATCTGCTCGACAAGAGCCGCAATGACCGCAAGCGCAAGCTGGAAGACACCCTGCGCCAGATGCAGGAGCAGGAGCGCAAGAAGAAGAAGCGCGTCAGCCTGCGCCAGCGTTTGCAGCGCGCTGGCCTGCACACCACCGAGAGAAACTTCTACATGTTCTTTACGGTGCTGGGAGTGATTCTTGCCGCGGTGGCTTTCCTGGTGTCTCTGAGCTTTGCCTCGCAGATGTGGGCCGCGGCAATAGCCGTGTCCGTCTTCGGCATTGCCCTGCTTGGCCTGCCCTTCTGGCTGCTCAACCACCTGACCAGGCGGCGCATGAACAAGTTTCTGCACCATTTGCCCGACGCCATCGAGCTGATGGTGCGCGGCCTGCGTTCCGGCCTGCCGATAAACGACGCCATGCGCACCATTGCCGAAGAAGTGCCTGATCCTGTCGGGCCGGAATTTCTCGAAGTGGTGGAAGGCCAGAAGCTGGGCATCCCCATGGAGCAGGGGCTGGAGCGCATGTATGAGCGTGTGCCGTTGCCGGAGGTGAACTTCCTGTCCATCGTCATCGCCATCCAGCGCGAAACCGGCGGCAACCTTTCCGAGGCCCTGTCCAACCTCGCCAACGTGCTGCGATCGCGCAAGGCCATGAAGCTGAAGGTCAAGGCCATTTCCCAGGAGGCCAAGGTTTCCGCCATCATCATCGGCTCGGTGCCGTTCTTCTTGATAGGGGCGATAGCCTTTCTCAATCCGGATCACCTCAGGCCATTGTTCAACACCACAAAGGGCAACATCGTCGCTTTTCTGTCGATGGCCTGGATGATCGCCGGTGTGGTGATCATGCGCACCATCATCAACATCAAGATTTGATGGCGTGCAGATATCTCTGCTGCCTCAGCAGAGAAGATGCCGACGCAAGGGATACAAAGCCATGTCTTTCCTGTTCGACGCGGGCCTGAACACGCCAACGCTAATCGCGCTGACCATAGCCGCGTTGGCATTCTATGCGGTATATACCGCGCTGGGCATGTTTCTGGAAAAGCAGGAGCGCGACAAACGCGTCGATCTCGTAACCCGCGAGCGCGAGGCCCTGCGCCGGCAACACAAGAAGGAGCTGGAAGCACAAAAGGCCCAGGGCCGCCTGCGCGACAAGCCGCAGGGCTTGCTGCCGCAGATTGTCGAGGCATTGAACCTGCGCCAGGTGTTCGATGCCGAAACGTCCCGCAAGAAGCTGCGCATGGCGGGCTACCGGCTGGAGAAACATCTGATCACCTACCTCGGCATTCGCTTGATAACGCCCTTCGCCTTGGCGCTGCTGGCCTATGTCTATGCACCGTTGCTCTTCGGCGATGACCTCCCCGCCAACAAGCTCGTCGCCAGCATGATCGGCGGCCTGCTCATCGGCTATTTCCTGCCCGGTATCTGGCTCACCAACACCATCACCAAGCGTCAGCAATCCATTCGCGGCGCCTGGTCCGATGCCCTGGATCTGCTGCTCATCTGTGTTGAATCCGGCCAGTCGCTTGAGCAGGCCATCAACCGCGTCTCTCTGGAGGTCAGCAGCCAGTCGCGCCCGCTGGCGGAAGAACTGCAGCTCACCATGGCCGAGCTGAATTATCTCAGCGACCGCCGCAAGGCACTGGAAAATCTAGCCGAACGCACCAATCTGCCAACGGTCAAGTCCGTGGTAACGGCAATGATCCAGTCGGAACGTTATGGCACGCCGCTGGCCCAGGCGCTGCGCGCGTTGGCATCGGAAAACCGCAACGAGCGCATGCAGGAGCTGGAGAAGAAGGCCGCCGCCCTGCCACCGAAGCTCACCGTGCCCTTGATCCTGTTCTTCCTGCCAGTGATCTTCGTGGTGCTCATCGTGCCGCCACTCATCGAGGCCGGATATATCTGAGTGTGGCGAAACACGCCGTACATGCGACAGCCCCCACGCCTGGCGAGGGGGCTTTTTCTTCTCCGCATGCTGCAACTGGACATTTCCGAAAACTTCATAGCTTGAGTCGAGTGCTGGCTCAGGACTTATAAAGAGGCATGGTAGATGCGTCATTTGCTTGAAAATCAGCGCTCTTGCGCCCGCTGGTAATACCTGAAGGCCTTTCCAAGGGTGCAAGGGCGCTGAGATGAAGCATAAACGCCACAGATGGCGTGAAAATTTATGGGTCATGAGCCTACTAGGCCTGACATGCCTGTGAACGGACTGGGCGCCCGCCTCATTCCCCCATACGGCCACGGGCGCGAAAGGCCGCGGCTATGGTGCCGTCGTCGAGGTATTCCAGCTCGCCCCCTACCGGCACCCCCTGTGCCAGGTGCGATACCGCCACCTCCTGCCCGTGCAGCGCCTCGGCGATGTAATGTGCCGTGGTCTGCCCCTCCACCGTGGCGTCCAGCGCAATGATCACCTCCCGCACGCCCAGCGCCCGCACCCGTTCCAGCAGCTTCGCGATGTCCAGGTCGTCCGGCGCGATGCCGTCGATGGGCGAGAGCAGCCCGCCGGTTACGTGATACAGCCCGCGGTGCACGCCGGCGCGCTCCAGCGCCCACAGGTCGGCCACGTCCTTCACCACGCATATCACCTCTTGCTGGCGCTTCGCATCGCCGCAGATGTGGCAGGGGTCGGTGGTGTCGTAGTTGCCGCATTCGCCGCAGCGTTTCACTGATTGCTCCAGCGCCGCCAGCGCCTGCGCCAATGGCTGCAACAGGCTCTCGCGGCGGCGCAGCAGATGCAACACGATACGCTGCGCCGAGCGCGGCCCCAGCCCCGGCAGCCGCGCCAGCAGCTCCATGGCGTTGGCAATGTCGTCGTTGCGGTTGCGCATGGGCGGATGTTTCCTCTGGCAGGGCTCGGCGTTCCGCTCGGAAAAATGCGAGGCGGCCTGCCGCCGGCGCACTTGACAGGCAGGGTATCATGCATCGTGGCAGACAACGCAAGAGGCGACAACAGGAGCAAGTCCGATGTTCTTCAGTCATGGCAAGACGGAAAAGACACGCATGATCTCTCCGGAAGAGGCGCTGCCGGGCCGCGAGGAGCCGATTCCCACCGCCGAGCACCACTTCGTCAATGGCCGCCCGCTGAAGGGGCCCTATCCGGCGGGGACGGAAACGTGTTTTTTCGGCATGGGCTGCTTCTGGGGCGCGGAGCGGCTGTTCTGGCAGCAACCGGGCGTCTGGGTAACAGCGGTGGGGTATCAGGGCGGCTTCACGCCCAACCCCACCTACGAGGAAGTCTGCTCCGGCAAGACAGGCCACACGGAAACGGTGATGGTGGTATTCGAGCCGGACAAGGTGGATTTCACCCATCTGCTGAAGCTGTTCTGGGAAGCCCACGACCCCACCCAGGGCATGCGCCAAGGCAATGATGTCGGCACGCAATACCGCTCGGCCATCTACCCCACCACAGATGCACAACTGCAACAGGCGTTGGCCTCGAAGGAGGCATACGAACAGGCGCTGGCGCAACGCGGCATGGCCGGCATCACCACCGAAATCCGCTCCGCGCCACCGTTTTATTTCGCCGAGGATTATCACCAGCAATATCTGGCGAAGAACCCCGGCGGCTACTGCGGCCTGCGCGGCACTGGCGTGAGCTGCCCGCTGTGATCC
>JAJRRZ010000234.1 GCA_024279045.1 Alphaproteobacteria bacterium | reverse complement strand
TCGACAACACGGTGGATCCGGACATCATCGGCGGACTGGTGCTGCGCATCGGCTCGCGCATGATCGATGCCTCCGTGAAACAACGGCTCAATGCCCTGAAGGGCGCGCTGAAAGGGGTGTAAGAGAGCAATGGATATTCGTGCCGCGGAAATTTCCGCCATCCTGAAAAAGCAGATCGCCGGATTCGAGGCCGGTGCCGAAGTTGCCGAAACCGGCACGGTGCTCTCTGTCGGCGACGGCATCGCCCGCGTGCACGGGCTGGACAACTGCATGGCCGGCGAGATGCTGGAGTTCTCCAATGGCGTCATCGGCATGGCGCTGAACCTGGAGCGCGACAACGTTGGTGTGGTGTTGTTCGGCGACGACCGCGGCATTCGCGAGGGCGATGTGGTGAAGCGCACCAACGCCATCGTCGAAGCGCCGGTGGGCAAGGAGCTGCTGGGGCGCGTGGTGGATGCGCTGGGCACCCCCATCGATGGCAAGGGGCCGATCAAGACGAAGGAAAAGCGCCTGGTGGACGTGAAGGCGCCGGGCATCATTCCGCGCAAGTCGGTGCACGAGCCGATGCTGACGGGGCTGAAGGCGGTGGATGCGCTCATTCCCATCGGGCGTGGCCAGCGTGAGTTGATCATCGGCGACCGCCAGACCGGCAAGACGGCCATCATTCTCGACACCATCCTCAACCAGAAGCGCTACAACGAGGCGGCAAAGGACGAAAGCGACAAGCTCTACTGCATCTACGTGGCGGTGGGGCAGAAGCGCTCCTCCGTGGCGCAGTTCGTGAAGGTGCTGGAGGACAACGGCGCGCTGGACTATTCCATCGTCGTGGCGGCCACGGCTTCGGAGCCTGCGCCGCTGCAGTTCCTGGCGCCATTTACCGCCTGTGCCATGGGCGAATATTTCCGCGACAACGGCATGCATGCGCTGATCGCCTATGACGATCTGTCGAAGCAGGCGGTGGCCTATCGCCAGATGTCGCTGCTGCTGCGCCGCCCGCCGGGCCGCGAGGCCTATCCGGGTGATGTGTTCTACCTGCATTCGCGCCTGCTGGAGCGCGCGGCGAAGATGAGCGACAAGGAGGGAGCTGGTTCGCTCACCGCGCTGCCGGTGATCGAAACGCAGGCCAACGACGTGTCGGCCTACATTCCCACCAACGTCATCTCCATCACCGACGGGCAGGTCTTCCTGGAGACGGACCTGTTCTATCAGGGCGTGCGCCCGGCGGTGAATGTCGGCCTGTCGGTGTCGCGTGTCGGCTCCGCGGCACAAATCAAGGCCATGAAGCAGGTGGCCGGCACCATCAAGAACGAGCTGGCGCAATACCGCGAAATGGCGGCCTTCGCGCAGTTCGGTTCCGATCTCGACGCGGCCACGCAGAAGATGCTCAACCGCGGTGCGCGCATCACCGAGCTGCTGAAGCAGCCGCAATTCTCGCCGCTGGCAGTGGAAGAAATTGTGGCGGTGCTGTTTGCCGGCACGGAAGGTTTCCTGGACAATCTGCCGGTGGAGAAGGTCGGTGACTTCGAACAGGGGCTGCTGACCTTCTTGCGCGAGAAACATGCCGACATCCTCGCCGGCATCCGTGAGAAGCAGGAGCTGACCGACGAGCTGCGCCAGCAGCTTATGGCTGCGGTGGAAGCCTTCTCCAAGGCCTTCGCCGGGTGATTTTCGCGCCGGACATTGTCTGGCGTTTTGCCGGGCAATGCCGTGCCAGGCGTGAGTGAGACGAGCAAACAGGGGACACGGGCCGCATGCCTAGCCTGAAGGATCTGCGCAACCGAATCGATTCGGTGAAGGCGACGCAGAAAATCACCAAGGCGATGCAGATGGTCGCCG
>JAJRRZ010000233.1 GCA_024279045.1 Alphaproteobacteria bacterium | reverse complement strand
TGAAGTTCAAGGTGGGCCACGCCACGCGCTCGCTGGACGATTGCATCAAGCTGGCGAAAGAGGATCACACCATCCTCACCGCGCTGATGGAAGCCCGCCATCTGGCCGGCGATGCGGATCTGTTCGAGGAGTTTCGCCAGCGCTTCCGCCAGGAGGTCATCGGCAAGGATCCGAAAGCCTACATCGCCGCGAAACTGGCCGAGCGCGACGAGCGCCACCGCCGCGTCGGCGAAAGCCGCTACCTGGTGGAGCCGGACGTGAAGGAAGGCAAGGGCGCGCTGCGCGACCTGCAGACGCTTTTCTGGATCGGCAAGTATGTCTATGGCGTCGATGACGTGGCCGGGCTGGTGGAGCATGGCGTGTTCACCGCCGAAGAACTGAAACGCTTCGAGAAGGCGGAGGACTTCTTCTGGGCGGTGCGCAGCCACCTGCATTTCCTGCAGAAGCGGCCCAACGACAAGCTCACCTTCGACATGCAGCCGATCATTGCCGAGCGGCTGGGCTTTCGCTCCGCGCATGCTCGGCTGAAGCACGTGGAGCGCTTCATGCGCCGCTATTTCCTGCATGCAAAGGAGGTGGGCGACCTCACGCGCATCTTCGCCGCCATGCTGGAGGAGCAGCAACTCAAGCCCCTGCCACGTGTCTCGCGCTTGCTGGGGCGGCTGCTGAAACATCCGCGCAGCCGCAAGCTGCAGGACTACCCCGGCTTTCTCATCGACAATGGCCGCGTGAACATCGAGGACGACGATGTCTTCAGTCGCGATCCGGTGAACATGCTGCGCCTGTTCGCCCTGGCCGACCGCATCGGCGCGGATATTCACCCCCACGCACTCCGGCAGGTGCGTCGTTCCATCCGTCTGATCGACGAGAAGATGCGCAATGACAGCGAGGCCAACGAGCTGTTCCTGCGCCTGCTGTGCGACTCGCGCGATCCGGAAACCGCCCTGCGCCAGCTCAACGAGGCCGGCGTGCTGGGCCGCTTCATCCCCGACTTCGGGCGCATCGTGGCGCTGATGCAATTCAACATGTATCACCACTACACGGTGGACGAACACCTCATCCGCACCGTCGGCTGGCTGGCGCGCATCGACAAGGGCCAGCTGGAGGAGGAGCATCCGCTGTCCACGGAGATCATGCCCAAGGTGAAGATGCGCCGCGCGCTGTTCGTGGCCGCCTTCCTGCACGACATTGCCAAGGGCAGGCCGGAGAGCCACTCCGTGGCGGGCGAAAAGGTGGCGCGCAAGCTGTGCCCGCGGTTGGGCCTGTCGGCGGCGGAGACCGACACCGTGGCATGGCTGGTGCGCCATCACCTGCTGATGAGCGAGGTGGCGCAGACGCGCGACCTGACCGATTTCAAGACTATTCTCGACTTCACCGAACAGGTGCGCACGCCGGAGCGGCTGCGGCTACAGGTGATCCTCACCGTGGTGGACATCCGCGCCGTCGGCCCCGGCGTGTGGAACGGCTGGAAGGGCGAGCTTTTGCGCACGCTCTACTACGAGGCCGAGCCGGTGCTTTCCGGCGGCCATGCCACCATCCCGCGCCAGCAGCGCGTGGCGCTGGCGCAGCAGCGCTTCGCCGAGGCCATCGGCTGGCCGGAAGACAAGTTGAAAGAGTATTTCGAGCGCCACTACGCAGCCTACTGGCTGGGCACGGACACCGAGCACCAGGTGCGCCACGCAAGGCTCATCGACCGCGCCGAGCGCGAGGGCGAGAAAATCGCCATCGACTGCCACACCGACAGTTTCACCGCCATTACCGAGATTACCGTCTACACGCCGGACTATCCGCACCTGCTGGCGTTGCTGGCCGGCGCCTGCGCGGCGGCGCAGGCCAACATCACCGGCGCGAAGATCTTTACCACCGCCGACGGCTGGGCACTGGATACGGTGATCATCCAGCGCGCCTTCGACGACGATGCCGACGAGAAGCGCCGCGCGAGGCGCGTGGCGGAGATGATCGAAAAGGCGCTGACCGGCGAGGTGCGGCTGGACAAGCTGCTGGCCGGCAAGAAGGAGACGCCGAAAAAATACAAACCCTTCCAGGTGGCGCCGCACGTGGTCATCGACAACACGTCATCGAACCGCTTCACCATCATCGAGGTGGAAGGACTGGACCGCATCGGCTTGCTGCACGACCTCACCACCACGCTGCACGGGCTGAACCTGAACGTGGCATCGGCGCACATCGCCACCTATGGCGAGCGCGCGGTGGACGTGTTCTACGTTACCGACCTGACCGGCGAGAAGATAGCCAGCGAAGAGCGCCGCAACACCATCCGCCAGCGGCTGATGGACGTGCTGCGCGCTGGCAGCACCGACAGCGCCGACAGCAGCGAGCAGAACCGCCTGACAGCCTGAGACAACCAGCGCAAGGCAAAAAAACACCGCACACCTGGCAAGGTGCGCGGCGTCGTTTCCGGTTTCAGGCCTGCAAGGCGTTTACTTCTTGTCCTTCTTGCTGCTGGAGCCTGTCTTGTTGTTGCCCTTCTTGCTCTTGGACGACTGCTTTGCCTTCTTTTCGACCTTGTCCTTTTTGCTCTTGACCTTCTTTTCGGCCTTGCCCTTTTCGTTGCTGGACTTGCCCTTCGAGGAGGTCTTCTTCTCCTTTTTCGCCTTCTTGTCCTTGTCCTTCACCTTCTTTCCGGTTTCGGACTTCGAAGACTTCCTGTCCTTCGACTTCGTGCCGGCCTTGCCCTTGGAGCGGCAGTAGGCATTTATTTTTGCGCCATCCTTGCGGGTGTAGGAATCGACAAAAACACAGTCTTCCCGTGCCTCGCAGGCGCGCTTGCTGTTCAGCTCCTTGCAGGGAGTGCGCGCCTCGGCCATCGGCGCCATCAGGCCAAACGCCAGCACCACCGCCAACGCCATCATGATTTTGCGGATCGGTTTAGTCATCAGGTAACCCCCTTGATCATTGCTCGTTGACTCAATGTGAACGGAATATGCCTTGCCAGCCGCAGCCTTTGCCAGTTTTGCCCCTGGCGATGCATTGCTGCTTGCTCCAATAGTGCGGCGAAACAGAGACGATGCTTTCATCAACCG
>JAJRRZ010000232.1 GCA_024279045.1 Alphaproteobacteria bacterium | reverse complement strand
TTGAGGAAAAATGAAACAAAATCCCCGCTTTCCAGGCTTGAAAAGCAGCCGCCTCCAGGACTGAAGGCCACACAAGCCGCCAATCAAGCTCCCCCTGCCAGCCAGCACGGCCAAATCATGGTGTTTCCGGAAGTGTCCAACCGGCGGCATGTGCGGGCGTCGTGCCCGCGGTGGACATCATGTCCGCCGGACGAACTGTCCCTTCACGAACCTCATGTTCGCATCAGGCGGCAAATTCCCCATGGGCAAGCTACGATGGCAGAGTAAACACGAAGTAAAGTTCGGGATGACTGCCCTACGAACATGCCGCAGGGCAGCCATGCCGGAGTACGGTCTCTCTGAATGGCGAGAGGCGCTAACAACGTGAATGTGCAGCTGCCGTGCAAATTGCAGGTCTGCTACTACACCAGCAATTCGTAGATGTGCTCCACCCTTTCCCAATGTTCGGTTTGCGGGTTTTTCATGGCCGGGTCGATGACCTTGAATACCTTGGCCAGTGAGATGACCATGCCACCGGCAAGATCAGGCAACATTTCCTCCATATCCTTGCCAATCGCCAAATCCAGCGGCGGCAACTTGGCCAGACGCTCCAGGATATCTTTTACCGGGACTTCCTCGTTCAGCTCACGGAACTGCCGGATACTTTCCTGCAGTCCGCGCGTCAATGGCACATCAGCCTCTGTAATGACATCCCGGCCATTCATCTTCGCCAGCCGCTGGGCCATCAGCAACAGGCCATGCAGCTCGTTGTTGATGAAATCCTCCAGCCGCTTGAGATCGGACTTGTCGATATCCAGCCCCGCCGCATGGCGGAACAGACGCTCGAACTGGGCAACCCCCATGACCATGACTTGTATCTCCCTTGCAATGTTGTCGATGATTGCGGATGCAATGCACAATGGGAAAACTTCCCTTGGCCCTGCACATGAGAAGACATGGAGGGCATTTCAAGGCGAGTTGAAGATTTCATGCACGAACATGTCCCTGCCAGGGGCGGTGGTGCATATTGCCTTTTACAGGCGGCAGGCGTCGTATACCGGATCGATGCGTTCGCGCCACGCGCCGTGATAGCGCGTCAGCAGCTCTTCCGCCGGGGTGCGGCCTGCTTCGACGATCTCTTCCAGCACCTGCAGATAATGGCGCTCGTCATCACCCCTGGCATTGACGTGGTTGCGGGCCTTCAGGCCCTGCGCGGCAATGGCCAGCACCTCGCGCGCCACCTCGCGCAAGGATCGCCCGCCAATGCGTGCGCGCAGGCCCTGCTTCGGCACCTCCTCGCGCAGGGCGATCATGTCAGCCACCGGCCAGCGCTTCGCCACGTCCCAGGCGGCGTTCAGTGCCGCGTCGTCATACAGCAGCCCCACCCAGAAGGCCGACAGCGCCGGCACCATGCGCGCGCCGCCCATGTCGGCCCCGCGCATCTCGATGAAGCGTTTCAGTCGAACCTCCGGAAACAGCGTGGTGAGATGATCGGCCCAGTTGTCGATGGTCGGGTACTCGCCAGGCAGTGCGGGCAGTTTTCCGGCCAGGAAATCGCGGAACGACATGCCCGCCGCATCAATGTAGCGCCCTTCGCGCCTGACGAAATACATCGGCACATCGAGGGCATGTTCCACATAAGCCTCGTAGCCGAACCCCTCGTCGAAGACGAAGGGCAGCATGCCGGTGCGGGCCGGGTCGGTATCCAGCCAGATGGCCGAGCGCCAGCTGAGATAGCCGTTCGGCCTGCCCTCGGTGAAGGGCGAATTGGCGAACAACGCGGTGGCCAGCGGCTGCAGGGCCAGGGAAACGCGCATCTTCAGCACCATGTCGGCTTCCGAGCCAAAATCCAGGTTGGATTGCACGGTGCAGGTGCGCAACATCATCTCCAGCCCCAGCCGCCCCACCGTCGGCATGTAGCGGCGCATGATGCCATAGCGCGGCTTGGGCATCAGCGGCAGCTCGGCGAATGTCCATTCCGGCGCCGCGCCCAGGCCGAGGAAGGCAATGTTCATCTCATCCGCCACCTCGCGCAGCAGGCGCATGTGCTCGTCGAACTCCGCGGCAGTCTCGTGGATGGTGAACAATGGTGCACCGGAGAGCTCGAACTGCCCCGCCGGTTCCAGCGTGATGCAGCCCTTGCCGCAATTGGCCCCGCGCAGGCCGATGAGGTTGCCATCCTCGATCAGCGGCTCCCAGCCGAGCCTGGCCCGCAGGGCCTGCAGCAGGGCATGGATGGAGCGCTCGCCATCATAGGGCACGGGGGCATGGGTGTCGGTGAAAAAGGGAAACTTCTCGTGCTCGGTGCCCACGCGCCATTGCTCGCGCGGCTTCTCGCCAGCGGCAATCCATGCCACAAGCGGCTCCGTGCCGGTGATGACAGGGGTGGGTGTGGCCTGTGTCTCCTGCATGGGCATGGCCTACTGAACGGGCGCGGCCTTGGCAAGGGCGAGAAGCGCAACACCCCCATGCGGCGGCAGTTCGTCATCCTGCCCCGCCATCCGGCGGGCCATCTTTTCGCAAGGTGGCAATGGCGGCGCGGGCCAGGGCGTCGGCGCGCTCGTTCATCTCGTGCCCGGCGTGGCCCTTCACCCAGTGCCAGCGCACGTCATGGCCGCTCATGGCCGCCTCCAGCCGCTGCCACAGGTCGGCGTTCTTCACCGGTTTCTTCGCCGCCGTCTTCCAGCCGCGCGCCTTCCATTGTTCCAGCCATTCGGTGATGCCGCGCTTCAGATATTCCGAATCGGTATAGAGATCCACCTGCACCGGCTCCTTCAGGGCCTCCAGCGCGGCAATGGCGGCCATCAGCTCCATGCGGTTGTTGGTGGTGTGCTCCTCCGCACCGGAAAGCTCCTTCTCGTGCCCGCGATAGCGCAGAATCGCGCCGAAGCCGCCCGGTCCCGGATTGCCCGAGCAGGCTCCGTCGGTGAAGATTTCCACGTGCTTGCGCGCGGGCATGACAGGTGTTCCGGTCGTGGTTCTTGCCGTTTGCCGATCTTCAGTCCTGCGGCTCCAGCAGGCGGTGGATGTGGACGATGAAATAGCGCACCTCGCAATCATCAATGGTGGCGCGGGCCTTCTCCTCCCATGCCTGATGCGCCTCGGCATAGGATGGATAGATGCCGACGATGTCGAGATCATGCGGATCGACGAACTCCACCTCCTGCACGTCCTTCAGCCTGCCGCCGAACACCAGATGCAGATACTGCTTCGATTCGCGCACCTTGTCGGTCATTGCCTTCTCCCCCGCTTGCCGTGATTGCCCTGCTGACCCTGCTGGCCGTGTTTGCCATGTATGCCATGTTTGCCGTGCTGGCAGCAGCCACGCCAGCCTTTTGCCAGCGCCGCCATTTCCCCGAACAATCCTTCGGGCGCGGCGATGACGCCACCAACGCGCGCGCTGGCGTGATCATAGCGCAAGGAGCGGCCCTGCATGTCGCCTGCCACCCCACCGGCCTCGCGCACGATGATGTCGCCGGCGGCCACGTCCCAGTAGTTCTTGCCGCCCAGCGCGATCATGCCGTCGGCATCGCCAGAGGCCACATAGGCCAGCCGCAGCGCCAGCGACGGATAGCGCCGCACTTCCAGCGGCGGCCAGGGTGTCTCCCAGGCGCTGGCATCCAGCAGGCGCTTCGGGCCGATGATGCGCGCGCCTTGCAGCGTGGTGCGCGCACTCACCCGCGCCGTCGTATCGTTGATCAGCGCGCCACCACGCGCATGCGCCCACCAGGTGCGTTCAAGCGCCGGTGCGTGGATGACGCCCAGCACCGCACGACCCTGTTCGATGAGCGCAATGGCGATGCACCAGTGTGGATCGCGCCGCAGAAACCCGCCGGTGCCGTCCAGCGGATCGACGACCCAGACCCGCTCGTGCCGCAGCCAGCCGTGCCCTTGCGTGCTTTCCTCCGACAGCCAGCCCGCTTCCGGCAGCGCCGCCATCAGCCGTTCGCGCAGCAGGGCATCGACGGCCAGATCCACCTCCGTAACCGGCGAACCGTCGCTCTTGCGCTGGCAACGCACCTCGGTGCAGAAGCGCGCCGCGGCCAGTTCTCCGGCCTTGCGCGCCGCCGCCAGCGTGGCGTCCAGCAGATGCGGCAGATCGGCGGCAGGGGATGTGGCATCCTCAGAGTCCGGCAATGGTCATGCCCTCGATCAGCAGCGTCGGCGCATTGGTCGAGCCTGTGAAGCGCAGGTCGTTGGCGGCTGTCAAGCTGGCGAACATGTCCTTCAGGTTCGCCGCGATGGTCATTTCGCTTACCGCGTGGGTGATTTCGCCGTTCTCGATCCACAAGCCCGATGCACCGCGTGAATAATCGCCGGTAACGGTGTTCACACCCATGCCGATCAGCTCGGTAACCAGCACGCCGCGCCTGATGCTTTTGATCAGCTCTTCCGGCGAAGCTGTGCCATTGTCGATGAAGAAGTTGCTGGGGCCCGGCGAAGGCGGCGCGGTGAGCGAGCGGCGCGCGTGGGCATTGCCTTGCAGGCCCAGTTGCCGCGCGCTGGCCAGGTCCAGCAGCCAGGCGTTCAGCACGCCGTTTTCCACCACCGCCAGCCGCGCGGTGGGCAGGCCCTCGCCGTCGAACGGTCTTGACGCCGCGCCGCGTGCCAGGCGGGCATCGTCGATGACCTGCACGCCTTCGGGCAAGATGCGCTGGCCCATGCTGTCCTTCAGAAAGCTGGCCCCGCGCGCCACGCTGCGACCATTGATGGCGCTGGCCAGATGCCCGGCGATGGTGCCGGCAATGCGCTGCTCGAAAACCACCGGTGCGCTGGAAAGCGATTCGGGCTTTTGCGGATTCATCCGCCGCACGGCGCGCTCGCCCGCCTCGCGGCCAATGTCCTGCGGCCCGCGCAGGTCGGCATCGTGCGTGGCGCTGTCATAGGCATAATCGCGCTGCATGTCGCCGCCCTCGCCGGCGATGACCGCGGCGGAAACGCCGAAGCTGGTGCGCGCATAGCCGCCGGCGAAGCCGTTGCTGGCGGCAAGGAACACCAGCGAGCGGCTGGCCGAGGCCCCCGCACCGACGGACTTTGCAACACCTTTCACCGCCAGCGCCGCCTCTTCCGCCGCCAGGGCGCGCTCCTTCAGCGTCTGCGCCAGCGCTTCGGCATCGGCGGGAAAATCATCGGCCAGGTCGAGATCCGGCCAGTCGCGCGCCACGGCCTGCGCCTCGGCCAGGCCGATGAACGGATCTTCCGGCGCGGCTTTCGCCATGGCCACGGCCCGCTCGGCGGCCTCGGCCAGATCCATGTTGGCCGGATCGCCCACCGACACCACCGCCTGGCGCTTGCCGATCAGCACGCGCAGGCCCAGCGAGGCGCCATCGGAGCGTTCGAGATGCTCCAGCGCGCCTTCGCGCACGTCCACCTCCACCGATTCGCCACCGGCAACCAGCACATCCGCCGCTTCCGCTCCGGCCTTGCGCGCCGCGCCAAGGGCGTTGGCGGCCAGTGCCTGCAACTGTTTCAGCAGTGCGTCATCGGCCATGGTGCAAAATCCCTCCTGCATGAACAAGCATGCACAAGAGGTGGCGGAAATCCCCCGCCAGCGCAAGGGCTGGAGGCATTAAAAGCGAAGGTGGAAACTCAATCGCTGTCGTCGTCGAAGGTCAGCTCGTCGAGGTTCTTGCCCATGCGCGCCAGTGTCTTGCGCTGGCGGCGCCAGGTGGCGACTTCCGGGTCGGACCTGAAATCGTCGATTTCCTCCAGGTCGCAGGTGGCATTGGGCGGCAGATTCAGCGCCTCGATGAGATAGGGCGTGATACCGCCGGTGAACTGCACCGGATGGCCGCACACGTCGCACAGGATGTAGGCGCGGTGGTTGATGATGCGCCGCTTCCAGCGCGGCGGCAGCGCATCCTTCAGATCCATCACGCCGGTGATCTCCGCTTCCGCCTCGGCCCCGCAGGCCTCGCAGCTCACCTTGATGGTGCGCGTGTTCATGGTTTCACATCCCGTTCGCGAGCAATTCTGCAATTCACGCACCAGTGTAGCATGCCCCTTT
>JAJRRZ010000231.1 GCA_024279045.1 Alphaproteobacteria bacterium | reverse complement strand
GGCCATGCCATATGCGCCACCCATCACCAGTGCGGCGATGGTCATTGTCCTGATTGTCTTGCACATGGCTGGATCTCCCTTGTTTGGTTGCAGTGGTTGCACGTGATGTTTTCACGTCTTTCATCCGCCTTCCTGAAGGGAGAGTGCCATGCCAAGCTGAAAACAAGCTGACGGCAATTTGACAATTGCACGGCAATGCCGTGCATGAGCGCGTCATGCGCACCAGCGCCACGTTGCGTTGCATCTGCAGGACTCGTTTCATCTGGAGGGCGCCGGCGGAGGGGTGGTCGTCGGAGGCAAGTGCACACACACGCGCAACCCACCCAGCCGGGCAGAACGGCCAAAGGTGATGAACCCTCCATGCAGCCGCGCAATGTCCAGTGCGATGGCCAGCCCCAGGCCGGAGCCTTCGCACATCTCGTCCAGGCGGGCGCCACGGGTGCCGAGTTGCGCCAGTTTCTCCTCTTCCACGCCGGGGCCATCATCCTCCACGCAAATTTCCAGCACCTGCACCTGACCATCGATGCGTTGGCGGAAGCTGCAGAAAATCTCGCCTTTCGCCCATTTGCAGGCATTGTCCAGCAGGTTGCCCAACAGCTCGAGCATGTCTTCGCGCTCGCCAAAAGGTGGAATGTCGCGTTCGCCCTCGCAATGCAGGCGCAATTCCCTGTCCGGATGGGCGCGCCGCATGACTTCCAGCAGATCGGGCATGTCGCGGGCGGGAGAAAACAACCGGCCACCCCCGCCACTGCCAGCCATGCGCGCGCGCTTCAGCTCACGCTCTATGATCTGCTGTATGCGTTCCGCATGCTGGCGCGCCTGCTGCGTGTAGGGGTGTTGCGCGCGCAGGTCCTGCAGCAACAGGTTCAGCGGGGTTTTCAGGGCATGGGCCAGGTTGCCCAAGGCATTGCGCGAGCGTTCCAGCCGCGTTCCCAACAGGGCCAGCAGGCGGTTGATGGCCTGTATGAGTGGCTGCACCTCCAGTGGCACACGGGTATCATCGAGTTTTTTCAGATGTCCCGCTTCCACGCCTTCAAGGTCGCGGCGCACCCTGTCCAGCCGCTGGAAAGCACGGCGCAACAGCCATGCCTGCACACCGAACAACAGCAGCAATCCTCCGGCGAACAGGGCCAGCATTGCCGCCTTGAAGCGCTCCCGCCTGGCCCTCACATCGCGCATGTCTAGCGCCGTCATCACGACCGCATCCACACCGTCTTGCGAGATACGTTGCGCCCAGCTCAGCAAGCGGGTGCCGTCATCGAGACGAATCCAGGCCACGCGTGTCTGGCCAGGCTCGAGCCAGGGAACAGGAAGCTGACGCCCCTTCAGCGAAGGAGAAAGGATCTGCCGTCCATTGGCCAGGCGCACCACGAAATAATGGCCCGAGTCATTCGGCCCGAAAACACCCATCGACCCTGGCGCCGTGGCATCCTTGCCGCGCAGGATGGAAGGCAGACGGCGGGTGATGATGGAAGCTTCATCCTTCAGGCGGTCGACGATTATGGATTCCACCAGCTTGTGCACGGAACGGTTGACAAGCATCCATTGCGCAATGAACAGCGCCAGCAGGGCCAGCCCCAGCCCGATGCGCAGCCGCCATTCCATCGACAGGTTTCTGAACCACTTGCTCAAGGGCCCTTTTCCTCCGGCACGAACATGTATCCCTGACCGCGCAGGGTCTTGATGTGGTCCTTGCCCACCTTGCGCCGCAGGCGGTAGATGTGCGCCTCCAGCGCATTGCTGTCCGGCTCTTCCTCCTCGTCATAGATGTGCTCCGCCAACTGGCGCTTGGAGAGCACCTGCCCGATGTTGTGCATGAAATACCGCAACAGGCGGAACTCCACCGCGGAGAGCGGGTGCCGCGTGCCGTCTGCCAGCACGATCTCGCGGCGCGATTCATCCAGTTGCAATCCGCCTGCGCGCAGCTTGTTGCCCGATTGCAGCCCATGGGCGCGCCGAATGAGGGCGCGCAGCCGTTCCAGCAACTCCTCCATGTGAAACGGCTTGCCGAGGTAATCATCGGCCCCGGCGCGCAGGCCATCGACACGTTCCTGCCAACTGTTGCGCACCGTCAGCACCAGTACCGGCATGCGGTTGCCCCTGGCGCGCCAGTTGCGCAACACTTCCAGCCCCGAGCGCCGCGGCAGGCCGAGATCCAGAATGACCGCATCATAATCCCACGTGTTTCCGAGGGTTTCGGCCTCTTCGCCATCGCTTGCGACATCCACCACATATCCCTGCCGCGCCAGCTCGTCGCGCAGGCGGCTGCTCAGGTACGGGTCATCCTCTGCCAGCAGGATTTTCATCCCGGCCCCGTTTTTTCAATCACTTGGCGGAATTGTAGGGCGTGGCGCAGCAAAAGAAAATGGCATGCCCGCGGGACAGGGCAATCGCATTTGAGACATTTGCGATGTGCGGCTTGATAAAATGCTCTCCCTGCTCGTCATTGCCGGGCTTGACCCGGCAATCCAGAATGGTGGGGTCAGGCGTCTGCCACTCTGGATGCCCGGGTCAAGCCCACTGCTGTCCGGTTTAATTTTCTGGACAATGTGCATGGCATTGATTCTACTGTGTTTCAAACGTTTCCGGCAGTTTGGGACACACAGCGGAGATCAATGCCATGCGCCACGACAATAGCGT
>JAJRRZ010000230.1 GCA_024279045.1 Alphaproteobacteria bacterium | reverse complement strand
GCCGCCAGCCGCTGAAGCTGCTCAACAGTGCACTGGCCGACAACATGGCGGCGTTGCCCGCGGCTTCTTCGGCGGCGGGCGCCATGCCGCGCACCGCCAGTGTCAAATCCAGCAGCGCCAGTGCCAGCAGCAGCGCCGCCAGCGGGGCCAGCCGCATGCTGATGGCCCCGTGCAGCAGCCGCTGCGCCAGCCACGCGCCCAGTGCAATGCCAGTCGTGAACAGGGCAATGAACATGTTGGCGACGGTCTCGTTGCCGTTCAGCACGCTCCTTGCCAGCAGTGGCATCAGTCCGAGGATCACCAACCCGAGTGCCCAGAACCAAGAGATGTAGATGGCCGCGCGCAACAGTCGCGGATGGGCGAACAGATCGCGCAGGATGCCGATGGTGCTGGTAATGGGATTGAGGTCGGCCTGATCGCGTGGGCGTGGCGCGGGTGCAGGTGGAATGCGCCGTGCCGCCAGCCAGCCGAGCGTGGCGGTGGCCAGCATGACCAGCGTGAGAATGGCCACGCCATGGTTGGAGGCAATGCCCAGCCCGCCCAGCAACGTGCCCAGCAGGATTGCGATGAAGGTGCTGGTCTCGATCCAGGCGTTGGCGGGCAGCAATTCGTTGTCGGCCAGATGCTGTGGCAGGATGGCATACTTGATGGGGCCGAAGAAGGTCGATTGCGTGCCGGCAAGAAACAGCACCGCCAGCATCAGCGGCGGCCAGGCCAGCCACAGGGAAAGAGCGGCCAGCGCGGCGATGCCGATCTCCGCCAGCTTGATGGTGCGCGCCAGGGCGGCCTTGTCGCGGGTATCTGCCAGCTCGCCGGCGATGCCGGAGAACAGGAAGAACGGCAGGATGAACAGCGCTCCCGCCAGCCCCACCAGCAGTCCAGCGTTCCAACCCTGTTGTGCCAGTGCATAGGTGGCGAGGATGATCGCCGCGTTGCGGAACACGTTGTCGTTGAAGGCCCCCAGCGCCTGGGCGATGAATAGTGGTGCGAAGCGCCGCGTGCGCAGCAGGCTGAGCAGGCTGTTGCCGGTGTCCATGTTCCCTCCCCGCAAGTCTCTGGCTATCCGTCTTTTTGAGTATTTCGGTGAAAGTATTCATGGCAAAAAATATCTGGCCATGCAAAGTTTTGCTTGACTTGTCCAATGGGGGGGTTCACCCTGCATTGAATGAACGACGTGGCCAGCGGCCCCTGAACGGATATGGCGAACAACTCGCCAATGTCTTTCTCCGGGCCGCCGCGTGCTTTCCGAAGCAGCGCGAAAGACGATCCGCAGGAGACCTCTTTTCCCCACATCGTCAGCAACAGCGGGGGCAGGCGGGAAAGATCCCGTCCGTCCACGCCGGTGTTCTGCCTGCCGTTGAGCGGGTGGAAGATGACCTCTGAAGACGAAACGCCAGAATTCAAGGAGTTACAAGATGGCGAACGGTACCGTGAAATGGTTCAATTCGGAAAAGGGCTATGGCTTCATCGAGCCGGAAGAGGGCGGCAAGGACGCCTTTGTGCATATTTCGGCGGTGGAGCGTGCCGGCCTGTCCACCCTGCATGAGGGTCAGAAGGTGTCCTATGACCTCGTGGAGGGGCGCGGTGGTCGCATGGCCGCGGAGAACCTGAAGGTGGAAGAGTAAT
>JAJRRZ010000229.1 GCA_024279045.1 Alphaproteobacteria bacterium | reverse complement strand
TATTCACAAGGCAATGCATGAACAGGAAAAATACGCAACTTGATGCAGCGGAAATTGCAAGGCTTTGCGTCGTAATGGCGCAAAGCCTTGCAATTTTCCTCAGGCAAAAATGTTGTTGTGCCGGCGCAGCGCCGTCGCAAGCCGGCACAACGTATCATTTTTCCTGAAGAAAAGTATTTGTGGCCGACACCGTCGGCCACAAAACTTTTCTTCACGATCGACTCATGATTGGCAATCGGCAGAAAGCACGGCAATGGATGTCAACGAGTCCCTTTTGCCGTCAGCCTGTCTTCATTGCGCTTCCGCCTTGTCGTCGGCTTTCTCCTTGCCGGTTTTTTCCGCTCCCTGGCCAGCGGTTTGCCGCGAGCCAATCTCGTTGCTGGCGCGTTTGAGCTCCTCGTCGATGACGGCGCGGAAATCCTCGATGCGCATGCGCCCGGCAATCTTGCGGCCATTGATGAAGAACGTCGGCGTGGAGCGCACCTTAAATGCCTGGCTGGCGCTGCGTGCGCTGTTCATGATCTTCTTCGCCAGCGCCTCGTCCTTCAGGCACTTGTCGAACTGCTCGTCCGACAGTCCCGCCAGGCGCATGATCTTCTGCAGTCCCTCCTTCGGATTCTTCACCCACTCGCGCTGGGTTTTCATCACCATGTCCATCACGGCGAAATACTTCTTCGTATCTCCGCCAGCAGCACAGCGCGTCAGCATGAAGGCGGCCAGCGCCACCTGATCCAGCGGGAACTCGCGGAAGATGAACTTCACCTTGCCGGTGTCCACGTATTCCTTCTTGATCTGCGGCCATTCGTAAATGTGAAAATCGGCGCAGTGTCCACAGGTGGCGGAGGCATATTCCACCATGGTGATGGTGGCGTCATCCTTGCCCAGCACCATGTCCTCGATGATGGGGTTCTTTGCCAGCAGGCCGCGGCTGACGTATTCCGGCTTGTCCTGTGCGGCGTGTGCCACGCCCGCGCCCAACCCCAGCCAGCAGGCCGCGCCACCGGCCAGCAGCAGGCGCGTGGCGCCACGACGGGTGAGGTGCGCGGTTCCGGGCTGGTGCTTCATGTTTTCATGCATGTGATCGTTTCCCTTGTGTGTTTCCGGTTTCGTGCGAGGTTCTTCCGCGTCGTATCATTTGCCATGGCGCTGCCCGGCGGCGCGCCGGGCGATGCCTTCGGCCACCTTTTCCAATGCCGTGCGCAACTGTTCATCGCGCACGTTGACAAGCCCCTTGCGCAATTCGGCCAGCAGCGCGGCATCCACGGCATCCGGCTGCTGTGTGGCCGTGGCTGAACTGCCGGTGGCTCGCGCGGGGCGTCTGGCTGGGGGTGCATCGCCATTCAGGGGCGCCTGCACCAGCGTGATGCGCCCGAATGTTCCCGGCCCGAAATGTGCGTCGAGCCGTTGCAACAGCACCATTTCCAGCATCTGTGCCTGCAGGGCGTGGGCCGGCGCCACGCGCAGCTTCAGCGTTGCCGGGCCGGGGCCGGTTCGCTTCACCGCTTCTGGCCGGGCGAATTCCGCCAGCTCCGGGCACAATTCCGGCCATACGCGCGACAGCTCGGCCATCAGCGGCCCGCCGTGGCGTTGCAGCGCCTTGCGCGCGACCTTGTCGAATACCTGCCCGATATGCCTTGCCATGTGGCTTTTCCATAGGCGAAATCCGTATACGGTGCATCTTGCCGCCAAATGTGGCAATCCGCCAGTGGTGATTTCGTGATTGCTGCAAGACTGATGAAGTTTTCATGAACAAGCCCGTCAGCAACAAGCAGGCCGAAGCCATCGCCAGCGCCTTGCTGGACTGGTATGCGAGCCATGCCCGCACTCTGCCGTGGCGCGCGCCGCCGGGCAGGCAGCCGGACCCCTATCATGTGTGGTTGTCGGAGATCATGCTGCAACAGACCACCGTGGCCACCGTGCGGCGGCGTTTTGATGATTTCATCCGTCGTTGGCCCAACGTGCGGGCGCTGGCCGCCGCGCCGCTGGAAGAGGTGATGGCTGCCTGGGCGGGGCTGGGCTATTACGCCCGCGCGCGCAACCTGCACAAATGCGCACAGGTGGTGGCGGGCGAGCTTGGCGGACGCTTTCCCGACACGCCACAGGCCTTGCAGGAGCTGCCCGGCATCGGCCCCTATACAGCCGGGGCCATTGCCGCCATCGCTTTCGGCCATCCGGCGGTGGCCATGGATACCAATGCGGAGCGGGTGATCGCCAGGCTGTTCGCCGTTGAGGAGCCGCTGCCCGATGCCAAGCCACGTTTGCGGGCGCTGGCGGAGGCACTGCTGCGACCCCATGTGCCGGGCGATTTCGCACAGGCGCTGATGGATCTGGGCGCCATGATCTGCACCGCGCGCAAGCCCGCCTGTGGCAGCTGCCCGCTGCGTGCATCGTGCGCCGCCCATGCCGGAAGGCTGGCCGAAGTGTTGCCGCGGCGCGCCCGCAAGGCTGCCCGGCCCACTCGTGTGGGTGATGCCTTTTTCATCACCCGTGTCGATAGCCACGTGTTGCTGCGCCGCCGTCCCGCTCGCGGCATGCTGGGTGGCATGGTGGAGTTTCCTTCATCGGGCTGGGACGGCCAGCCCGCGCCTTTCGATGATGATACGCCGTTTGGCCTGGCCTTCGAGCAACTCGCTTCGGAGGTGCGCCATACCTTCACGCATTTTCACCTGTGCCTGAAGTTGCACCACCTGGCGGAGCCGTTGGGCGAAAGGCAGGCCGCCGCCCTGGCGCTGCCGCGAGGCTGGTTCTGGCATCCGGTGGGAGATATGGATACAGTTGGCCTGCCCACTCTCATGCGCAAGGCCTCAACCTTCTTGCGGGAACATGCTCCATGACCACCATCATTGCCCTGGCGCTGGCCATTGCACTGTTCGGCCTCACCCACCTGCTGCCGTCGCTGCCCGCGTTGAAGGCGCGGGTGAAGGGCGTGCTGGGCCGTGCCTATTTGCCGCTGTTCATCATCACCAGCATCGCCAGCGTGGCGCTCATCATTCTCTTCTATGCGCAAAGCCCCTTCATTGCGCTTTACGAGCCGCCCACCTGGGGCTCGCATGCCACCTTCCTGCTGATGTTTTTCGCCTTCCTGCTGTTTGGCGTGTTCCTCTATCCCTGCCGGCTTAAGAAGAAGCTGCGCACGCCTTTTGCCTATGTCATCCTGCTGTGGGGAGTGGGCCATCTGCTGGCCAATGGAGATGCCGCCACGGTGGTGCTGGCTGGCGGGCTGATGATCGTCGCCGCGCTGATGCTGGTGCTGGCATGGCGCAACGACGCACAGCCCGAAGGCCGCGCCGACCCGATGCTTGATTACGCCGCCTTGCTTACCGGCGCCACCATGTATCTGGCGATGATCATGGCGCATGAGGCACTCATCGGTGTGCCGGTGCTGGGCTACATCATGCCGCAATGATGGCAAGAAAATACCGGCAGATCAGGCCTCGCCGAACACGCGGGCAAAGATCGTGTCCACGTGCTTCGTGTGATAGTCGAGATCGAAGAGGCTCTCCAGCTCCTCTTCGGAGAGGTGCTTCTTCACCTCCTCATCAGCCTTCAGAAGGTCGAGGAAGTTGCCCTTGCCCTCCCATACCGGCATGGCGTTGCGCTGCACCACGCGATAGGCCTGTTCGCGGCTCATGCCGGCCTGGGTGAGCGCCAGCAACACCCGCTGTGAATGGATCAGCCCGCCCAAAAGGTCGAGATTCTTCTTCATCTGTTCGGGATAGACCACCAGCTTGTCGATGACACTGGCCAGGCGGCGCAGGGCAAAGTCCAGGTGCACCGTGGCATCCGGCGCGATGCCGCGCTCCACGGAGGAGTGCGAAATGTCGCGCTCGTGCCACAGCGCCACGTTTTCCAGCGCCGGCACGACGCTCTGGCGCACCAGCCGCGCCAGACCGGTGAGGTTTTCGGTGAGGATGGGGTTGCGCTTGTGCGGCATGGCCGATGAGCCTTTCTGGCCCGGCGAGAAGTATTCCTCCGCCTCGCGCACCTCAGTGCGCTGCAGATGGCGGATTTCCACCGCCAGCCGCTCGATGGACGAGGCGATCACCGCCAGCGCGGCGAAATAGGCGGCGTGGCGATCGCGCGGGATGACCTGCGTGGAGATCGGCTCCGGCTTCAGGCCCAGTTTCTTCGCCACGTATTCCTCGACAAACGGGTCGATGTTGGCGAACGTGCCCACCGCGCCGGAGATGGCGCAGGTGGCCACCTCCTCGCGGGCCTGTTGCAGGCGCTGTTTCGCGCGGTCGAACTCGGCGTAAAAGGTGGCCAGCTTCAGCCCGAAGGTGGTGGGCTCGGCATGGATGCCGTGGCTGCGGCCAATGCACACGGTGTTCTTGTGCTCCTGTGCGCGCTTCTTCAACGCGGCGAGCACCATGTCGATGTCTTCCAGCAGGATGTCCGCCGCGCGCACCAGCTGCACGTTCAGGCAGGTGTCCAGCACGTCGGACGAGGTCATGCCCTGGTGCACGAAACGCGCTTCAGGCCCGACGATCTCTGCCAGATGGGTGAGAAAGGCAATGACGTCGTGCTTCACCTCGCGCTCGATCTCGTCGATGCGCGCCACGTCGAACTGTGCCTTTGAGCCTTTCTCCCAGATGACCTCCGCAGCCTCCTTCGGGATTACCCCCAGCTCGGCCTGGGCCTGTGCGGCGTAGGCCTCGATCTCGAACCAGATGCGGAATTTCGTTTCCGGCGAGAAGATGTCGGCCATTTCGGCCCGGGTGTAACGCGGGATCATGAAAGCACTTCCTCTTTTCATGGGACTTTGCGGGATGGGCGCATGTCTGGCCTGGCCCGCGTGCCTGCTATTTTCAGCCCATGGCGGCGAAGCGGGCTTGTTGTCAAGCCGCTTGCCCGGTCTCTCAACAGGCGGGCGAGCGGAAGCAAAGAAAAAAATTTATGCAAGTTCAATGGGGCAGATTAATCAGGCCTTCAATCCCCCGGTGTAGGTTGGCGGGCTGAATTTGTGGTTTCGTTGTCAACAAGCGGGGCAGCCATGAAGAAATTGCGTTTTGGAAAATATGCTCATGTGGTGAAGGGCAAGATGGGTGATCAGTCCGGCGCCGTGGCGATATTCACGGCACTGGCTTTGCCTGCGCTGCTGGTGCTCATCGGTGGCGGGGTGGATTATGCACAGGTAGTGGCGGCGCAGTCGAAGCTGCAGAAGGCGGCGGACAGCGCCAGCCTGGCGACATACAAGCATTACAGCAGCAATCCCGACATCTCCGATGCGGAGTTGAAGGCCTATTTCTCGACGCATCTGAAAACGTCGCTGCAGACCCGTTTCGAGCAGCAGATAACGATCAAGACGGAGCAGCTGAGTCTGGATCCCAATGCCGGCAAGCTGGATGCCTACCTGGAGGCGGAATTTCCCACCAAATTCGTCAGGCTGATCGGTTTTCCGACGATGACATTCAATATCGGCAGCCAGGTGCAGGCTTCCATCAATTACACCGAGGTTGCGCTGGTGCTGGACACGACGGGTTCCATGCAAGGGGAAAAGCTCGAGGAGCTGAAGCGGGCCGCCACGCAGTTCCTCGACACCATCCACTCCCGCCTGCAAGGCGACAAGGAGGCCTTCAAGGTGGCCATCGTGCCGTTTGGCGAATATGTCAACGTCGGCAAGGACAAGCGCGGCGCATGGTGGCTGGATGTGCCACCCGACATGACGTTGAGCAAGACAACGACGCGTACGATCTGCAAGGAAAAGGTTTGCGACAAGACAGAGCGCCAGCCGTATACGAGATGTTACTGGAAGGGCAACCCCGACGGGCAGCGCGTGCGTGTCTGCGAACCATCGTTTCGCGATGTGTGTGTACAATGGCACTGGGAGCATTTCACTCCATGCAAGACGGCATCTGCCACGTCAAGTCGCAATATCAGGTGGGAAGGCTGTGTCGGGTCGCGCGACTATCCGCTCAATCTGCGTGATGAGAGTTATGGCACGCGTGTGCCTGGTGTGATGAATTATGCCCGCCGTCCCGATTATCCGGTCAACAGCTATGATGGCTGGCACTGGCGCAGGAACAGGTGTGGCTCGCCGCTGACGCCGCTAATGACGCTGAAGGACAACAAGGACGCGCTCGTTAACAGCATCAATGCACTGCGCGCCAATGGGTTTACCTACATCCCTTCCGGCCTAGTATGGGGCTGGCGCGTGTTGTCGCACAAGGCTCCCTTTGCCGAAGGCGCCAGTGATGCCGATGTGAAGCGCAAGGACATCCGCAGAATCATCGTGCTGATGACCGATGGCGCCAATACCGTTGCGCCAAATCGCAGGCGAGGGTGGGCCTATGCCGATCATCGGCAGAAAGACCGTGCCTATGCCGACCGCATGACGCGCGAACTGTGTAACAACATCAAAGCCAGCAACCCGGCTACCGGCAAGCGCAACGCGGAAATCATCACTGTTACCTTCGATGTCTGGGATACAGGCATCAAGGACTTGATGCAGAGCTGTGCATCGCTCGGATCATTCGACGCGAAGAGCGGCGATTTGGCCAAGGTTTTCGACCAGATCGCCATGAAACTGGTGGAGTTGCATCTGTCGAAATAGGCTGCAAGGCCTTGCTCTACCAGCAGCCGCTTTCCCTGCTGTGTAGCAGCGGGAAAGCGGCTTTTTTGCGTGTTTTCCCAAGGATGCACCGGTGTGAGAGGATATCATCTTAACGGATTGGAAAGTCATTCCCTTTCCCTGAAATTTACACTTTTCCCGTAGCCTGCAAGCAGGACAAACCAACTTGCATCGGGTGAATCGAAATGGGCATGATCAGAGAGAAGATTGCACGGCTGCGCCGCTCGGATGACGGGGGCATTGCTGTATTGACGGCGCTGTCGCTGCCGGTTCTGGTCCTGCTGGTGGGTGGCGCGCTGGACTACAGCAATGCCACACGTAATCAATACAAGCTGCAGACCATCGCCGACGCGGCTCTGCTGGCCACATTGAGCCATCGCCAGCAGATGAACTATCAGGTTTCCCCGTCGGATCTGATGCAGATATTCAAGACCGAAGTGAGCAAGCGGTTTTCCCGGCGGTTCACTGCAACAGAAGCGACGCTGGACAAGATCGAGTTCACAACTGACAATCAAGCGGTCCGCGCTGCTGTGAAAGCCAAGATTTACAACCGTTTCCTGCGCATCGTCGGCATGAAAAGCTACGATATTTCCGTGCTCGCCGAAGCCAGGTCAAGCACTGCCCGCACCGAGGTGGCGCTGGTGCTGGATATCACCGGTTCCATGCGTGGCGGCAAGATTCGCGAGCTCAAGAAGGCGGTGGCATCTTTTCTCAATACCATCTACACGAAAATGCAAAATGCTCCGGAGGAGAACTTCAAGGTCGCCGTGGTGCCGTTTTCCAAATATGTGAACATCGGCACGGACAAGCGCAATGAATCATGGTTGCAAGTCTACGAAGATGGCTGGCGCGGGTGGCGAAGGCGGTCTCGGATATATGTGGAATGGGAGGGTTGTGTCGGGTCGCGTGAATATCCATACAATATTCGTGACGACGGCTATGGTGTCAATCCTGTTCAAGCTGTCATGAACTACCGGCGTAATCCGAACCATTCGGCCGATAGCCGGGATGGCTGGTGGAGTAATGATGTTTATGTGGGCCCCAATTACAGGGCCGTTCAGCGATGCCAGCAAAATCCCATCATACCACTGCGCAGCGTAAAGACCTACAAGGATCAGATCATTAGCGCGGTGAACAGTTTCGATGCTTATGGCTGGACCTACATTCCAGCGGGCCTGGTGTGGGGCTGGCGGGTGCTGTCGCCGGAAGCGCCATACACCGAAGGGGCCAATGACCAGGACACGAACAAATACAATGTGCAGAAGATCATCGTGCTGATGACTGACGGCGCCAACACCGTGGCACCCTATCGCGACAGCAGTTTTGCCTATCACGATCACGGTTCGGCCGACAGCTCTTATGCCAATCGAATGACCAGGGAGTTGTGCGACAACATCAAGGCCATCAACCCGGCCACCGGCAAGCGCAATACGGAGATCATCACCATCACCTTCGATGTCAGGGCAAGTAGCATCAAGCGTCTGATGAACGATTGTGCTTCGCTGGGCAGCTTTGACGTGAAGAAAGGAGATCTAGCGAAGGTCTTCGACGATATCGCGGAAAAACTGGTTGATCTGCACCTTTCCATGTAATCGTGCAGAGGGAAGGCCCTGCGACATGCGGGGCCTTTGTTCATGGGAAGCAGCGCCGTTCGTGGCGTTTCAGAAAAGCCGCGACGGCCTGTTTGTGGCGGCGGTCGCCGACGGCGTTCATGTGATCGCGGCCCTGCAGCAGCAGCAGTTCGGCGTTGCTCGGCAGGTGAGGCATCAGCAGCGCCGGATCGCCGGCGATGCCATCCTCGCTGCCAACTGTTACCAGCACCGGCATGTCGAGCTTGTGCAGCGCTTCCGGCGCAATGGGCGTGCGCGAGGAGGTGATGCACGCAGCCAGCGCCTGCAGGTCGTTGCCCACGCGCTCGGCGAACTGGCGAAACCCTCGCGCCCAGGCGGGGATGTCCGCGGCGTCCGGATTTTCGGCCAGCAGCGCCCGCGCGATCTCTTCCGCGCCGCCCACCCCGGCAATCAGGTTGCCCGCCATGCCGGCCAACACCAGCGCGCAGACCTTTTGCGGATGTGCCAGGGCCAGAAACGCCGCCACCCGCGCTCCCATGGAATAACCCATCACATGGGCGCGTTCGATGCGCAGATGGGCCAGCAGGCGGGCCATGTCCCCGGCCATGCGGGGGGCTGGATAGCGTGCGGAATCATGTGGCTTGTCGCTCTGCCCATGACCGGGAAAGTCCGGCACGATGACAAGGAATCCTTCTTCGGCGAGAAAAGTTGTCCAGCTAGTGGAGATCCAGTTCACCCTTCCGTTGGAGGCGAAGCCATGCAGCAGCAGCACCGGCGGGGCGCCGCGTTCACCAAAGGTCTCGTAGTGTATGCTCAGCCCGTCGGAATCGAACCGCGGCATGGTGGGTGCTCCCTTTTCAAGGTGGTTGCGGTTATGCTACCTGCTGAGCGCCAGGGTCTGGACTCAAATACCTGAGCACTCCCCATGGCCATTTTGGCTTCATATCAGACGGTTTTTCGTTCTTGCCAATAGCTCCACTATTGCCTGCGAACGAAAAACCGCTGCCATTTTGCCAAAATGCCCATGACAAGCACTCATTTATTGAGACCAGACCCTAAGGAAATACAGGAGGAGAAGGGGATGGCCAAGGAAATCACCCTGTTGCTGCACAACGATGAAGGCGTGGAGGAAATCCGCGTCGGTACGCGCCATGTGGGTTGCGCCGGGGCCACGCCGCCGATGGATCATCCGCATGTGTATTTCCATCTGGAAGAGGGTGGGCAGGTGCAATGCAGCTATTGCTCCACCATTATCCGCCATGACCCCGCATTGGCCGAGGATGCCTGCGAACCGGCCAGCGTGGTGCTGGAACGCCACGCTGGCTGAAACTGGCTTCATTGCGCAGGCTTTCTTTGCGGCAGGACGATTTCCATGCCGTCGAATGCCGGCTCCACGCCGGCGGGCAGCTGGCGTTTGAGCGTGGCGTAATCCATCAGCACGCCGAGGTTGGTGAGAATGGCGCGTTCGGGCTTGAGCCGCTCGATCCACTTCAGCGCCTCTTCCAGCACGAAATGGGTGGGATGCGGCTCCGGTCCCGGGCGGAAGGCATCGACAATCCACACATCCAGCCCTTCCAGCATCGCCACGGACTTTTCCGGAATGTCATTGAGATCCGGCGTATAGGCCAGGCCGCCGATGCGAAAGCCGTAGGAGCGGATGATGCCATGCTCCAGCTCCACCGGCATGGCCGCGATGGCTCCGCCCGCACCCTCAATGACCACCTCCCGCCCGGCCTTGATGAGGTTGAGGTCGCAAATGGGCGGGTAGGGGCTGCCTGCCGGTGAGTTGAACACGTAGCCGAAGCTTGATTGCAGCATTTCCGCCGTGCCGGAATTGGCATGCACCGGCACGCGCCTGCGCCCCATGTTGAAATACACCCCGCGCAGGTCGTTGATGCCGTGGGTGTGATCGGCATGCTCGTGGGTGTAGAGCACCGCATCCAGCCAGCCCACCTCGGCATCCAGCAACTGCTCCCGCATGTCCGGCGAGGTGTCGATGAGCAGCCGTGTCTCGCCGCTGTCTTCCGCGCCACCTTCGCGCCGCCGCACAAGCAGTGAGCAGCGGCGGCGGCGGTTCTTCGGCTCGTTCGGATCGCAGCGGCCCCAGTCGTTGCCGATGCGCGGCACTCCGCCCGATGATGCGCAGCCCAGTATGGTGAAGTGCAGCTCCGCCATGGGTTGCTCCCGCATGTGCGCGACTGCCCCGGAATTCGGGGTTCGCGGAATCTCCAGTATCGTGGCACATATCAGCGGCAGGTGGATATTGGCAACAGGCATCCCGCCGGGTGCGGCAGGGGCGATGGGCCAATGCGTGGCATCCTGGCTGGAAAACTCTCTCGCCGCGCCATGCCCTTGCGTCATACGAGGGGCTTTACCGTGCTGCCTGTCTTGTGATGAATTTGCCACATTCTGTGGCAAGAATGCCACATTGCCTGGAACAGGAGTCGTGCATGGGGTCTGCCGACGCAGAGATGGTTGCCGAACACGCGGGTGGCGCTCGGGCGGGCGCGGCGGCGCGGCCTGTTGCCAATGATGACGATATAGTTTCTTTCCGCCGCCCGCGCACCGGACGGGCAGGGCTTGTGCTGGTGGCGGCGGCCCTGGTGCTGGGGCTGGTTACCTATCTGATCCTGACCGGGCTGACGCCCATCAAGCCGACAGCGGAGCTGGTCATCTGGCTGGTGGCGGCCAATGGCGTGATGGTATTGCTGCTGGCGGCGCTCATTGCGGTGCAGGTCTACTGGCTGTGGCGGGCGCGCAGGCAGCGGCTGGCCGGGGCGCGGCTGCATGCGCGCATTGTCGGGCTGTTGTCGGTGTTTGCGGCGGTGCCGGCCATCATCGTGGCGCTGTTCGCCTCCGTAACGCTGAACCGTGGGCTGGATGCGTGGTTTTCCGAGCGAATCGAGAGCATCGTGCGGCGTGCGATCATCGTGTCGGAGGCGTACATCCAGGACAAGATGGCACAGGCGCGGCTGGATGCACGGGCCATGGCGCGCGACGTGGAGGCCAACCGCGAACTGATGCAGAGCGACCTGCAACAGTTTTTGCAACGCATGTCGGTATTGGCGGCGGTGCGGGGCATTCCGGCGGCGTATATCATCAACCCGGCGCGGCAGCGGGTGGAGGCGGCCATCGTGGCGGATCGGCGCATCAGTTTCCGGCCACCACCGCCGGACGCCTTTCGTGCCGCGGGGGGCGACAAGGCGCTGGTAACCGGCCCCGGTCCGGGCGACAATTTCATCCGTGCCCTGCTGAAACTGGAGAAATTGCCGGGCAGTTACCTGCTGATCTACCGGGCGGTGGATCCGCAGGTCATTCGCCAATTGCGTGCCGCGCAGGAAGAATTGAACGAATTTCTTTCCTTCAAGAGGCAGCGCTTCGGGCTGCAGATCACCTTTGCTTTTGTCTATGCCGGAGTGGCGCTCATTTTCCTGCTGGCGGCCACCTGGTTCGGCATGTGGCTGGCCGACCGGCTGGTGGCGCCGGTGGTGGGGCTGATCGGTGCTTCGCGCGAGCTGGCGCGGGGCAATTTCGATGTGCGCCTTCCTTCGCCTCGCGGCAAGGGTGATGTGGAAAGGCTGGTGCGCGTGTTCAATCAGATGACGCGGCAACTGAAGGAGCAGCGTCAGAAATTGCTGGATGCCTATCACGAACTGGACGAGCGGCGGCAATTCATGGAGGCGGTGCTGGCCGGGGTTTCCGCCGGGGTGATGGGGCTGGACGTGGATGGGCGCGTGCGGCTGATGAACCGCTCGGCACGCGACTTGCTGGGGCTGAGGGAGGAATGTCTGGGAATGCCGCTGGTGCAGGTGGCGGCGGCATTTCAGCCGGTGCTGGACAAGGCCCGCACGCGGCGCTCCGGCTTTGCGGAAGATCATGTGCACATGCGTGTTGGCGAACAGGAGCGCAGCTTCATGGTGCGGGTGGCGGCGGAGCATGGCGAGGATGGCGCAGTGGTGGGCCATGTGCTTACCTTCGACGATACCACGGAGTTGATGAACGCGCAGCGCAACGCCGCCTGGGCGGACATTGCTCGGCGCATTGCGCACGAGATCAAGAACCCGTTGACTCCCATTCAGCTTTCGGCGGAGCGGTTGAAGCGGCGCTTCGGGCGGGAGATTTCCTCCGATCCGGACGTGTTTGCCCAATGCACCGACACCATCGTGCGGCAGGTGGAGGACATCGGGCGCATGGTGGACGAGTTCTCTTCCTTCGCGCGGATGCCACAGGCGCAGCCAGAGCGTCAGGATCTGGTGCAGGTGGTGAAGGAGGCGCTGCTGCTGCAACGGGTGAGCAGTGGCGACATCTCCATAGACCTGCAGTTGCCCGAGCAGCCGGTGGAACTGGATTTCGACCGGAGACTGATTACCCAGGCGTTGATCAATCTGGTGAAGAATGCGCGCGAGGCCATCGAGGCGCGGCGCGAGGAGGAGCCGGATGTCAGCGGGCGTATCGTGGTGCGGCTGGAGGAGGAAGGGGAAGGGGTGGCCATCCGAGTGATCGACAACGGGCGTGGTTTGCCGAAGGAAAACCGGCAGCGGCTGACTGAGCCCTACATGACCACGCGCGAGAAAGGCACCGGCCTGGGGCTGGCCATCGTGCGGCGCATCATGGAGGAGCATGGGGGACGGCTGACGCTGGATGATGCGCCGGAGGACATCGGGCAGGGGCGCGGGGCAATGGTGAGCCTGTGGCTGCCGCGGCGGGTGGCCGGCGAAATGGTCGAACAGAGAGGTGCGGGGCGCGCTGAAGAGATGAAGGCGGGCAGTGAAGAGGACGTGAACACATGAGTGCCGACATCCTGATCGTCGATGACGAAGCCGATATCCGCGAGTTGATCGGTGGCATCCTGGAAGACGAGGGCTTCGAGGTGCGGCTGGCTGGCGACAGCACGCAGGCGCTTCGCGAGATCAACGGGCGGCGCCCGGCGCTGGTGGTGCTGGATATCTGGTTGCAAGGATCAAAGCTGGACGGGCTGGAGCTGCTGGAGGTGATCAAGGCGGCGCACGCGGATTTGCCGGTGGTGATCATTTCCGGGCATGGCAACATCGAGACAGCCGTGGACGCCATCAAGAAGGGCGCGCATGACTACATCGAGAAACCGTTCAAGGCCGACAAGCTGGTGCTGGTGGTGCAGCGGGCGTTGGAGCTGTCGCGGCTGAAGCGTGAAAACATCGAGCTGAAACATCGGGGCGGGGGCGAATGGCGCATGGTGGGCGATTCCCCAGCCATGCGGCAATTGCGTCAGACCATCGACAAAGTGGCACCGAGCAACGCCCGGGTGCTCATTTCCGGCCCGCCCGGTGCGGGCAAGGAGCTGGCCGCGCGGCGGCTGCATGCGCAATCGCGCCGGGCGAATGGGCCGTTTGTGGTGTTGCCGGCGGCGGCGTTGTCCGCGGAGCGCATGGAGGAAGAGCTGTTCGGCAGCGAGCCGGCGCCGGGCCAGCATGTCATCGGCAAACTGGAAGAGGCGCATGGCGGCACGTTGTTCATCGACGAGGTGGCGGACATGCCGCCGGAAACGCAGAGCAAGGTATTGCGGGTGCTGATGGAGCAGACCTTCACGCGCGTGGGGGGTGCGCATCAGGTGCAGGTGGATGTGCGCATCGTGTCATCCACCAGCCAGGACCTGGAACAGCTCTCGCGCGATGGCGCGTTCCGGGCGGATCTGTATCACCGGCTGGCAGTGGTGCCGGTGCCGGTGCCGCCGCTGGAGGAGCGGCGCGAGGACATTCCGGCGCTGGTGGAGCATTTCATCGAGCAGTATTCGCGCCAGTCGGGGCATCCGGTGAAGCGGCTTTCGGCAGCGGCGCTGGCGGCGCTGCAGGCGCGCGACTGGCCTGGCAATGTGCGTCAGTTGCGCAATTATGTCGAGCGACTGATGATATTGCATGGGGCGGAAGACATCGACGAGATCACGCCGGACATGCTGCCGCCGGAAGAAGCGCCGGGAGACGGCGAGATCCACGGGCTGATGCTGGAGCGGTTGCTGGCGCTGCCGCTGAAGGAGGCGCGCGAGGCTTTCGAGCGGGAATATCTGCAGGCGCAGCTGGCGCGCTTTGCGGGCAACATCTCGCGCACGGCCAGTGCCATCGGCATGGAGCGATCCGCCCTGTATCGCAAGCTGAAGGGACTGGGACTGCAGGGCCAGGGTCAGGACCCATAAATTTGCACGGCATCCCAAGCCATTTCCGCTGCATATCAGCCCCCTTGCACTTCATATATTGCCAGCGGGCGCAAGAGCACTGATATTTCGCCTGAATGCCGCATCTGGACACCTCCGGAAACTGGGCATTTCAGTCGGAATATGATTCACTCCGGTGAGAAAGAAGCCTGAATCGCTGGAGGGATGTCAGAATGAAGGGACAGAAGGGGTTCTGGGATTTTGAGCAGCGTCTGGAGGAGCTT
>JAJRRZ010000228.1 GCA_024279045.1 Alphaproteobacteria bacterium | reverse complement strand
CCCATGTGCATTTTGGCTTCATATCAGACGGTTTTTCGTTCTTGCCAATAGCTCCACTATTGCCTGCGAACGAAAAACCGCTGCTATTTTGCCAAAATGCCCATGAGAAGCACTCATTTATTGAGACCAGACCCTAGCACATCGCCAGGCTGCAGGGTCATGTCGGCGATGGGTTCCAGGTAGAGGCCGCAATCCTTGTGGCCAAGGGTGGTCAGCATGGTGCGCGGGATGGAGCAGTCGCGCTCGCCGCTGGCCGGGTTGACTTCCGTGGCCACGCAGCGGCCAATGCGCTCGCGCGCGATGAAGGCGGGCTGGCCGTTGAGCAGGACCTCCTGGCCCTCCCAGTCCATCTCCGCCCAGGCGGGCAGGTTGGATACGTAGATATTGGCGCGGAAGCGCTCCTTCTGTTGGTGCAGGGGCTGGCCCACATGGGGGGCAAGATCCTTCAGGGTGTTCAGGTTGATCAGCGACACGAAGGGTTTGGGCACGTCGAAGAAATGATGGTCGCCAATGCCCACCACACGCGGATGTTGCGGGGCGAGGTCGCCCAGCCAGCGGGCAAGGAAATTCTCGATGGCGGTGCGCCCCTCCACACTGTTCAGCGTGCCGGTGGCCAGTTCCGTGCCGTTGGCGTCGCACAAGGTGAAGCGGGTTGTGTCGGGATCATAACTGCTGCGCAGGCGCGCCAGCTTCGGTGTGTTGACCAGCTGGAAGAACTTGCCCTTGGGAATGTGGCGCGGGTTGGCAGGATCGAACAGCGGCCCGCTGCGTTCGATGGCCCACAGGCGGTCATGTGCATATGGCTGGTGGGCGCGCAGGGGCATTTCGGCCAGTTGCATGCCGGAAAAGCCCTTTACCGGCCAGCCAAAAAGCGAATCGATAATGGCCTCATGCGTCATGCGGGGGTGCCTTCGGTGGCGATTGCTCCAGTTCTTTCGGACTGAAGGTATAAATTTCGTTGCAGAATTCGCAAGTAGTGTGGATCAGGCCGTCCTCGGCCAGCATGTCGCGGCGCTCCGCCGGGCTGAAGCGGCGCAATATCTCCAGCAGCCTGTCGCGGTTGCAGCCGCAGTCGAAGCGCACATGCACTGGTTCGAAGGCCTTCACGCCCTGTTCGTGAAACAGGCGGTAGGCGAGGCGCTCCGGCGAAATGGCCGGATCAAGCAGTTCCTGATCCTGCAGCGTGTCGAACAGTGCCTGGGCCGTGGCCCAGTCATCGGCGTTGCGGGCCTGCTGGCGCTGGTCTTGCTCCTCGTTGACTGCCTTGCCGGCAGGTGGTGGCAGGTGTTGCAGCATCATTGCGCCAGCGCGCCAGTGTTCGCCGGTTTCGTCGGTGAGGGTGCCGGCAGCCAGCCGCACGCGGGTGGGAAGCTGCTCGGAACTGACGAAATACTCTTCCGCTGCCTGCTGCAAGTCGCCATGCAGCGCCACCACGCCCTGATAGCGCTGGGTGTGAGCACCCTGATCGATGGTCAGCACAAGCTGGCCATCTCCCAGCAGGGCGGCGGGCGTGGCCTCGTTCCTGTCGATGAGGGTGGCGGTGGCCTGTTCATCGAAGCGGGCAAGGCCGCGAATGGCGTCCGGCGCACGGAAGTCCGCCACCAGCAGGCGAACGGGGCCGTTGGTCTGCGCTTGCACGACGAGTTTTCCCTGCACCTTCAGCAGCGTGCCGAGCATGGCGGTGAGCGCCATGGTCTCGGCCAGCAGGCGGGCCACTGGCGTGGGCAGGCGGTGCTGACGGATGGCGGTGTCCACCGCCGCGCCGAGATGAGCGATGCGCCCACGGATGTTCAGGGTATCGACGGTGAAGGGCAGGACGATATCGTCGCCCATGTCGGTGCGGGCCATGCGTGCAGCGGCGGCATCAGACGGATGGTTGGTCATGAGACAACTCCCGCAAAATCAGGGGGTGCACCCCCCTGCATGCATCACCTGCGGGCTATCTGGGTAGTGGTGGGGATCTTGTCCAGCAATTCCCGGATGCGGGCCATGCGCTTGCGGAACTGTTTCAGTGCCTTGCCGGAAAGCTGCTGGCGATTGGCCGTGCGCACCCGCAGGGGGTTCACCTTGCGGCCCTTGATGTGAACTTCGAAATGCAGGTGCGGCCCCGTTACGCGGCCCGTGGCACCAACATAACCGATGACCTGCCCCTGGCGCACTTTCACACCCTTGCGGATGCCCCGGGCAATGCGGCTCTGGTGGGCATAGAGCGTTACATGACCACTGGGATGCTTGATCATCACCGTACGGCCATAGCCCCCGCGCCAGCCGGCATGAATGACCTTGCCCGGCCCGGCGGCGTGGATGGGGGTGCCGGTGGGAGCGGCGAAGTCCACGCCGGTGTGCATCTTGGTGTAGCCCAGCACCGGGTGGCGGCGCATGCCGAAGCCGGAGCTGATGCGTGCGCCGGAAATGGGCGTGCGCATCAGGCCACGGCGGGCGGAGCGTCCTTTGGAGTCGAAATAGGCGGTCTTGCCGTCTGGCGTGGTGTAACGATAGAAGCTCAGCTTGCGCTTGCCCAGATCCAGCGCCACGTAGTGCAGCACGTAGCGGCGGCTGGAGGTGCCGGAAAATGGCTTGCCGTAGAGCACCTCGAAAGTGCTGCCCTTCTTCACCTGGCGCTGCAGGTCTACCTGATGGCCCAGTGCGCGCAGCATCTGCGAGATGATGTAGCCGGGAACGCCCTTGTCCTTTGCCGCGGCATACAGTGAAGAAGAGATGCGCCCCTTCACGCGGAAAAGATCGCCTTTGGCGGCAGGTGTGGCAGGTTTGCTGGCAATGGCGCGGGCATTGCGCTTGACGCTGGCGATGAACTGGCCCTCGTCTCCTGCCTCCACCACCACCTGCGTGCCGGGTTGCGGGCTGAAGGACAGGTATACGGGATAGGTAACATCAAGCCCCGAGAAATCGGGCTGCTGCTCCAGCGTTACCACGAATTTCTGGCCCGGACGTATCTTCTTCAGCGGCCAGACGCGGTCGAGCCGGGTAGCCAGCGCCACGGCCAAGGAAGGCTTCACACCCAGCTCCACCAGCTTGCCGGCCAGTGTCTGGCCGGGCTCAAGGGCAAAGGTCCTGTCCACCGGCTCCGGCGGAGGGCTTTTCATGATCTCGGCGGTGCCGCTGACCGGTTCCTCGATGTTCAGCGAGGCCTGCAACACCATCGGCGTGTCGCTCATCATCGCGGAGGATGACAGGCTGGCGAAGCGTGTCAGCAGCGGCGCGGCCATGTCGGTTTTTGCGCCGGTGTTGACGTTTTGCGCCTGTAGCGGCGAGGATTGCGCCGGGCCGAAAGACAGTGGTAGCGAAGCGCCCAGATCGGCGCTGACAACGCTGCTCTGGCCGGATGCCGGTGTGGTGGTTGCGAAGCCGGGATATGTGTAGAACACGGCTGCCAGGCCGCACAAGGCCCCGGCCACGGCAGTGGCCAACATGGCCAAGGGGGCGACGCCATGGCGTGGCGTGGCGGTTTTGTTCGTCTTGCGCGTCTGAAAGCGCGACCCGTGGGCGAGCGGCTTGCCAAGGTGGGAAGAATTCGTGTCCGGCGCCGCAATGGTGGCCCGGCTGGCGCGTGCGCTATGCTTCGTGCCCTTGTGCAAGCCGAAATCCCCTCGCAGTTGAGCCGCCTGTTTCGTTTTCGCAATTGCCACCGCGCGCTGCCTTTCGTGCAGCGCGTCGGTTGCCGGCCTGCTTGTTGAAGCGGCGTTTTGACAGCCCCCTGCGCCAATGCAGATTGGCGCAAGTCCTTGATGCTTTCAAGGGTGAATCCACAAATCTGTGGCCAGAAAATGACCCCCTTGAGGAATGCACTGGTTTGCATCATGCGGGGCTTTGGTTAACACTCGGTTATCACGTTGCCAGCTTGGAATGGCTTCAAGCGCCGGGGAACCGGGAAACAGTATTCCTGCGTGCGGATCCCGCGGCAGCGCCCTGCCGCTGACGGCTTTCATGAACCGCTCCCCTTCCCTTGTCTTCAGGGGGTGGCATGTGCCGATTATTGCCGCGTGTTCCACGGTATTCCCCAAGTGTCGATGACACGCTGATCGTTTCTGATATCTTCCGGCGTGCCGTCGGCCAGCAGCTCGCCATGGGCCAGGCAATAGATGTATTCGGTCATGTTCATGATCACACGCATGTTGTGCTCGGCAATCAACAATGTGATGCCCAGCTCGGCGTTGGCCCGGCGCAGACGCTCCACCAGGCCATTGATCATGGCCGGGTTGATGCCGGCAGTGGGCTCGTCGAGCAGCAGCAGCCGCGGTTCGCTCATCAACGCCATGGCGAACTCCAACAGCTTCTGTTGATCGAAAGAGAGGCTGCCGGCGCGCTGATGGCGTTGTGGATGCAGACCGACAAAATTCAGCAGGTCGGTGGCGCGGGCGCGTTCGGCGCGGGTGCCGTGGCCGAACAGTTGCAGCAATCCGCGCCGCGCCGTTGGCAGGGCGACCAGCATGTTTTCCAGGCAGGTCATTTCCCTGAAGAT
>JAJRRZ010000227.1 GCA_024279045.1 Alphaproteobacteria bacterium | reverse complement strand
GGCCGATGAAGGGTGTGCTGGGCTACACCGATCAGCCCAACGTGTCGGTGGACTTCAACCACGATCCGCATTCGTCGGTATTCGCACTGGATCAGACGAAGGTGATGGATGGCCGCATGGTGCGTATCCTGAGCTGGTACGACAACGAGTGGGGCTTCTCCAACCGCATGAACGACACCGCCGTGGCCATGGGCAAGGTGATGGCCTGAGCCAGGGTGTGGCCAATGGCGGCCAGACGAAAGCAAGACGCCGGAGTCGATCGTGAAGAAAAGTTTTGTGGCCGACGGTGTCGGCCACAAATACTTTTCTTCAGGAAAAATGATGCGTTGTGCCGACTTGCGGCGGCGCTGCGTCGGCACAACAACATTTTTGCCTGAGGAAAATTGCAAGGCTTTGCGCCATTACGACGCAAAGCCTTGCAATTTTCGCTGCATCAAGTTGCGTATTTTTCCTGTCCACGCTCGACGCCGGAGGCTGCGCGGCCTCCGGCGTTTTCACATGATTGCGCGAGACTTCCGTCATTCTGCCGGCAGGCAAGCGTGGCCGGCATTCCGGTGGGTCATTGCGCCTTGTCGGCGGGCGCACCCTCTGGTGCCGGAGCCTTCTCCGGCTTGTCGCCAGGTTTTGCCGAGGCCTGCGGCTTGTCGGCATTCTTTGATTGGCCGTTCTTGCCATTGCCGCCGGCATTCTTCTTTTCGCCCGGTTTCTTCTTCAGCATGGCGATGCTCTCGCCATGCAACAGCTTGATGGCTGCCTTCAACTGCGTATCCTTGGTCTTGTCGCGCGGCACATAGACCAGCGAGGGCGCATTGACCTCCTTTTCCTTCTCATTGCGCAGATGCCCCTCCAGCCCGGCCTCGCCCTTGATGCGAAGCTGATCGGCCTTGTCCTTCAGCTCGTCGGGCAACTCCTGCTCGACGATGTGATCAGGCATGATGCCTTTCGCCTGGATGGAGCGGCCCGACGGCGTGTAGTAGCGCTCCGTCGTCAGACGTATGGCGCCACGATCCGGCAGCAGGGGGATGATTTTCTGCACCGATCCCTTGCCGAAGGAGCGCGTGCCGATGAGCACCGCGCGCTTGTGATCCTGCAATGCGCCGGCGACGATCTCCGAGGCCGAGGCAGAGCCGCCGTTGATCAGCACCACCACCGGCTTGCCACCGGTCAGATCACCCTTTGTCGCATCCCAGCGCTTCGCATCGTTGCGTCCGCGCACGGAAACGATCTCGCCCCTGTCAAGGAAGGCATCCGACACCGCCACGGCCTGATCCAGCAATCCGCCGGGATTGTTGCGCAGATCGATGATGTAGCCCTTCACCTTGTCGCCAAGCTTCTTTTCGATCTCCTTGATCGCTTCCCGCAGACGCGGTTCGGTTTGTTCGTTGAACGAGGTGATGCGGATGTAGCCGATGTCCTTGCCCTCCACCGACCACTTGACCGGGCGGATGCGGATGATGTCGCGCACGATCCTGATGTCGAAGGGCTCCTTTCTGCCCTTGCGCAGCACGGTGATGGTGATCGGCGTGCCCACCTTGCCACGCATTTTCTCCACCGCCTGGCCCAGCGTCATGCCCTTCACCGGCTTGCCGTCGATCTTGATGATCATGTCGCCGGCCATCACGCCCGCCTTGGCCGCTGGCGTGTCATCGATGGGCGAGACCACCTTCACCGCGCCGTTTTCCATGGTAACTTCGATGCCCAGCCCACCGAACTCGCCGCGGATATTCACCAGCATGTCGCGGTAGTTCTTGGCATTGAGGTAGCTGGAATGCGGGTCGAGCGATTTCAGCATGCCGCTGATGGCCGACTCGATGAGTTTCTCCGAGTCGGGCTTTTCCACGTATTCGCGGCGGATGCGGTCGAACACCTCTCCGAACAGGTCGAGCTGGCGATAGATCTTGACCTGTTCCTCGGCCTCGCTGCCCGGGTTGGCTGCCTGCAACGCGTGCCAGGTGCCGGTGCTCAGCACCACGCCAAGCATCACCAGCGAGATGTTTTTCACGATAGACTTCATGGCGTTCAGTTCCTGCTTGCCTGCCGCCGCCCGCCGGCGAACCAGCGTGACGGATCAAGCGGTTTCCTGCCCTTTCGCAACTCCATGTAGAGCACGGGCTGCGTCCTCGCAATGCTGTCATCCACCACCGTGCCGGGTGCCGGGCGCGCCCCCATCCGGCCAATGGGCTCTCCGGCGCGCACCTTTTCACCGCTGCGCACCGAAAGCTCGCCCAGCCCCATCATCACTATAAGGTATCCATCACCCACATCCAAAATGACAAGATTGCCAAAACTGCGAAATGGTCCGGCCATCTCCACCTTTGCATCCGCCGGCGAGATGACCACCGCCCCGGCCCGCGTGGCCAGATACAGCCCGCGCGAGGTGCCGGCCAGCTTGGTCTTCTGGCCGAATGCCACCAGCCTGCGCCCCTGGGCGGGCCAGTTCAACCGTCCTTTCAGTTGCGCGAAAGGTTTCGTGCGCCATGGTTTCAGCGCCGGCGCGAGGGGTGGCGAGGGAGGTTCCCGCCGTGCCAGCCGCCGAGTCTTTTCCGCCTCTTGCGCCTTGCGCTGGCGTTCCTGCTCGTGGCGCAGGGCCTGCAACAGATCGCCCAGGGTTGTCGCCTGCTTCATCAGCCGCGCCAGCCGCCGTTGCTGATCGTCCAGGCGCTGTCGGGTGCGGCCCAGCAACTCCCGCTTCAACTGCAGCATGCCTTGCAGCCGTCCGCTGGTCTCGCGCAGGCGCGCCAGGTTCTGTGCGTGTGCCGCACGTTCCTCGCGCAGCTTGTTCTCCAGCCTGTCCAGCCGCTGCAGGTCATCACGCAGTGCGCGCGCCTGCGCATCCATGCTCGGCAACACCTTCGACATGCCCAGCGCCCCGCGCACCGCGGCTAGCACATCATCAGGATTGCTGACGAACGGCGGTGGCGGATCTCGCCTGAGCCGCTGCAATGCCGCCAACAGCCGCGCCGTCGCCGCACGGTTGGCCGTCAGCCGCGCCAGTACCGCGCCGCGCTGGTGCTCCAGCTGCGCAATGCGCTGTTCCGCCGCCGCCGCCTGCTGTTCCAGCGCCTGCGCCTTTGCCGCCAGCGCCACCAGATCGCGCGAGATGCGCGCCAGTTCTTCCTGCAGCGCCCGCTGCTCCTCGCGCAGCTTGTCGCGGGTCTGCTGCGCCTGCTCGATCTGCCCGCGCAGACGTTGCAGCTCGCGCTGTTGCACATCAAGCCGCGTGCCCGCCTGCTGCGCCTGCACATCCACCGCTGCAGCAGCCAGCATCAGCGCCAACACCGGAATTGGAATCCGCGCCGTAAGCAGCGTCGCAGCCACCATCGAAGCCATCCGTATGGCCTTTATGCATTCGCAGGGAATCATGCGCACATTTGGCCACATCCGGCGCACCGGCGCACTCATTTTCTGCAACCCGGCCGTTTCTCTCATGCCTGCCCGCCTTTCGCCGGCAGCCGCACCACGAAACGCGCCCCGCGGATGCGTCCTTCGTTGCCATTGCTGCTGCGGTGCATGATGTTTTCCGCCCGGATGCGTCCGCCGTGCGCCTCCACGATCTGCCGTGAAATGGCCAGCCCGAGCCCGGAGTTCTGGCCAAAGTGTTGCGCCGGGCGGTGTGTGTAGAAGCGCTGGAAGATCTTCTCCAGGTTCTCCGGAGGAATGCCTGGCCCCTGATCCTCCACGCGGATCTCCACGTGTCGCCGCGCCCGCGCCAGCACCACGCGGATCACCCCGTCCGCCGGCGAGAACGAGCGCGCGTTCACCAGCAGGTTGCGCAACACCTGCGCCAGCCGCACGTCATGGCCCATCACCACGAAGGCATCCTGCCTGGCCACGCCGCGCGGCAGCGGCTTGTAGATCACGAGGATGCGCGCCTCGCCCGGCTTGGCTGTTTCGTTCATCACCTGCGCCAGGGTTTCGGCCAGTTCCGCCACGTTCACCGGCTCGGCGTGAATGCGCGCCAGCTCCGCGTCCAGCCGCGAAGCATCGGAAATGTCCGAGATCAGCCTGTCCAGCCGTTTCACGTCCTGCACAACCACTTCGATGAGGCGTTCGCGCTGTTCCCTGGTATGGGCGAATTGCAGGCTCTCCACCGCCGAGCGCAACGAGGTCAGCGGGTTCTTGATCTCGTGCGCCACGTCCGCGGCGAAGGATTCGATGGCATCGATGCGGTCATACAGCGCGCGGGTCATGTCCCTGAGTGCGCCGGCAAGGTGGCCAATCTCATCATCACGATCGGAAAAATCCGGAATCTCCACCCGGTTGTCCACGCCCTTGCGCACCTTTTCCGCCGCCCCCGCCAGCCGCCGGATCGGCTCCGCCACGGTGGACGCCAGATATACCGACAACAACAGCGTAACCAGCCCGGCGACGATGAACATGAAAATCACCAGCCGCCGCTCGGAACGCAGCACCTCGTCGATCTCGCCGCCCTGGGTGGACAGCAGCAGCGCTCCCAGCACCGAGCGCTGCCGCGCCACCGGCACGCCGACGGTAACGATGATCTCGCCCTTTTCATTCACCCGCACCACGGAGACGGACGCGCCATTGAGCGCCGCGCGCACTTCCGGAAACGACTTGCCGTTGTCGAATCCGTAATCCTTCTGCAGGGGGTAGTCGTTGACGAACAGTTTCTTGTCCAGCCACTGCCAGAAACGCTCCCACCAGTTTTCCTTCGGCACGGGCAATTCGGGCAGCTCCTGCTCCAGCAGGCCACCGTAAAGGTTGCGCGAATCGGCCACCAGCATGCCCTCGGTGTCATAGACCCGCGCAATGGTGCCGGCGGAGCGGGTGATGCGCCGCAGCACCGGGGCCACGCGCTCCGGCCTGATGATCCACGAAAGCTCCTTTGGCGCGCTGTTGGCCATGTCGTCGTTCTGCGCCAGCAGGCGGTCGGGGTCGATGATGATCTCGCCGGTATCCACCGTGGCGGCGGAAGAGATGGCCGCGGCCATGATGCGCGCCTGTGTCATCAGCGATTCCACCTGCGCGTCGATCAGGCTCTCGCGCGACTTGTTGAAATACAGGATGCCACCGACCAGAATGATCAGGCCGAGGATATTGGTCAGCACGATGCGGGCCAGCAGGCTGGTGGGACGCAGCCGCCGCAGCAGGCGCACGAAAGGTCCCGGCGCTTCGTTGTCTGCCTCCGCCGCCTGCCCGGTGTCTGTTGCCGTGGCGCTGGCATCAGGCAGGACATCGCCGGCGGCCTCCGCCTCGCGGGCATCATGAGCCTGCCCGGCCCGCGCCGTTTCCGGCGCGGCGGCATCTTCCCTTCGCCTCGGTCCGTTTTCGACCTGAGCCGCCGCTATGCCGCGAGCCTGCATCTGCATGAGCATCTCCGGCGCCACCGCCAACGCACAAGGGCGAGAACGGTGCGCGAGCCTGTCATTCGTCGCGGAACCGGTATCCCACGCCATACAGCGTCTCGATGGCGTCGAATTCCGGATCCACCGCGCGGAACTTCTTGCGCAGCCGCTTGATATGGGAATCGATGGTGCGGTCGTCCACATAGACCTGATCGTCATAGGCCGCATCCATCAGCGCCTCGCGCGTTTTCACGATGCCCGGGCGCTGCGCCAATGCTTGGAAGATCAGGAACTCCGTAACCGTCAAGGTAACCGGCTTGCCATCCCACATGCAGATGTGGCGGTCGGGGTCGAGCACCAGCTTGCCGCGGCGGATGACCCGGTCGGATTCCTCTTCGCCGCCATCAGCCCGCGAGCGCGCCCGGCGCAGCACGGTCTTCACCCTCTCCACCAGCAGCCGCTGCGAGAAGGGTTTGCGGATGTAGTCGTCCGCGCCCATCTTCAGGCCGAACAGCTCGTCGATCTCGTCGTCCTTGGAGGTGAGGAAGATCACCGGCATGTCGCTCTTCTGGCGCAGGCGGCGCAGCAGTTCCATGCCGTCCATGCGCGGCATCTTGATATCGAGAATGGCAATGTCCGGCGGATCGTCCAACAGCCCCTCCAGCGCCGATGCGCCATCACTGTAGGTGCGCGTGCGAAAACCCTCCGCCTCGAACGCCATGGCGATGGAGGTGAGGATGTTGCGGTCGTCGTCAACCAGAGCAATCGTCGGCATGATGTTCCGTTTCGCTGGATTTGCCTGTTGTGCCCGTTTGTGGCGTGTCTTCATCGCCACATGCCATTGCCGCCAAGCGCGTCGAAAATAAGGCATGCGCATGGGCGCGCCAGGGTGGCAGCATGCGCCGCTTTCTTACCATGCCGCGCGGTTGTTCGTCGAATCCCGCAAATGATGCATGCAATTTTAGCTTTTGTGCCAAG
>JAJRRZ010000226.1 GCA_024279045.1 Alphaproteobacteria bacterium | reverse complement strand
CCCACTCCTGTTCCGTCATTTGCGTGCTCATGGATGCCATCTCCCTTGCAGAAGGAATCAGATGGCATCCCATGAATCACATGTTCGCTTCCTTGGGAATCCTTCGCCGTCAATCTGAATCATTTCGTCCACACAACCTAGTCCTTGCTGCCCGCTTTCTGGGGTTTCTTGCGTGGTTTGCGGGTCTTGGGAGACTTCCCGGAAGCCTTGGGCTTCGGAGCCTTCGCCTTTTCCTGTTCGCGATCAAGATAGGTGAAGACAAGCCCTTCGCCGCCCTTGCGGTCTTTCTTCAGATCGACCCGCACCGTGCCGCCATTGGCGAGCTTGCCGAACAGAACCTCTTCGGCCAGCGGCTTTTTCACGTGTTCCTGAATGATGCGGCCCAGCGGACGCGCGCCCATCTGCTCATCATAGCCCTCACGGGCCAGCCATGTGCGCGCCGCATCGCTCAGCTCGATGTTCACCTGGCGCTCGGCCAGTTGCGCCTCCAGCTGCATGACGAACTTGTCGACGATGCGCTGCACGATTTCCGGCGACAGGTGGGCAAAGCCGATGATGGCATCCAGCCGGTTGCGGAACTCCGGCGTGAACAGCCGCCTGATGGCCTCTTCGTCGTCGCCCTCGCGCTTGTTGCGGGTGAAGCCATAGGCCTGCTGGGCCAGCTCCCGCGCACCGGCGTTGGATGTCATGATGATGATGACGTTGCGGAAGTCCACCGTCTTGCCGTTGTTGTCGGTGAGCTTGCCGTGATCCATCACCTGCAGCAGGATGTTGAACAGATCCGGGTGCGCCTTCTCGATCTCGTCCAGCAGCAGCACCGCGTGGGGGTGCTGGTCGATGGCGTCAGTGAGCAGGCCGCCCTGGTCGAACCCCACATAGCCCGGCGGCGCGCCGATGAGCCGCGAGACGGAGTGGCGCTCCATGTATTCCGACATGTCGAAGCGGATCAGCTCCACGCCGAGATGGCTGGCCAGTTGTCGCGCCACCTCCGTCTTGCCTACGCCCGTCGGGCCGGTGAACAGGTAGCTGCCGATGGGCTTTTCCGGCTCGCGCAGGCCGGCGCGGGAAAGCTTGATGGCGTCGCTGAGCGCCTCGATGGCGCGATCCTGGCCGAACACCACGCGCTTGAGTTCCTCGCCGAGGTTCTTCAGCACCTTTGCATCATCGCGGCTGACCGTCTTCGGCGGGATGCGCGCCATGGAGGCGATGGTGGCCTCGATATCCTTCACGCCGATGGTGGCCTTGCGCTTGCTCTTCGGCAGCAGCATCTGCGCCGCGCCCGACTCGTCGAGCACGTCGATGGCCTTGTCCGGCAGCTTGCGGTCGGACATGTAGCGCGCGGAAAGCTCCACCGCGGTGCGAATGGCGTCATGGGTGTAGCGCACGCTGTGGTGCTTCTCGAAATAGGGCTTCAGGCCCTTCAGGATCTTCACCGTGTCCTCGACAGACGGCTCGACGATGTCGATCTTCTGGAAGCGCCGCACCAGGGCGCGATCCTTCTCGAAATACTGGCGGTATTCCTTGTAGGTGGTGGAGCCGATGCAGCGCAAGGCGCCGGAGGCCAGCGCGGGTTTCAGCAGGTTGGAGGCATCCATCGCCCCGCCGGAGGTGGCGCCGGCGCCGATGACGGTGTGGATTTCGTCGATGAACAGGATACCGCCGGGATATTCCTCGATCTCCTTGATGACGGCCTTGATGCGCTCCTCGAAGTCGCCGCGGTAGCGCGTGCCGGCCAGCAGCACACCCATGTCGAGCTGGAAGATCGTGCACTCCTTCAGCACGTCGGGCACATCGCCCTCGACGATGCGCCGCGCCAGCCCCTCGGCGATGGACGTCTTGCCCACGCCCGGATCACCAACCAGCAGCGGGTTGTTCTTCTGGCGGCGGCACAGCACCTGGATGGTGCGCATCACTTCCCTTTCGCGCCCGATGAGCGGGTCGATCTTGCCGGCCTTCGCCTTGTCGTTGAGGTTGATGCAATATTCGTCCAGCGCCTCGGTGCTGGGGGAGCCGTCGTCCTCGTCGTCGAGGTCGTCGTCCACGTCTTCATTGTCGTGCTCGTGGCGCTCACCCTTGCGGGCCATGCGCGCCATGAAGTTGTCCTCGGAATCCTTGTCCTTGACGCCACGCACGGGCCGCGCCACGGAACGCGAGCCGCGCTTGGCAATGCCGTGGGAGATGTAGTTGACGGCATCGAAGCGGGTCATGTCCTGCTCCTGCAGGAACCACGCGGCATGGCTCTCGCGCTCGGCGAAGATGGCCACCAGGATGTTCGCTCCCGTTACTTCCTCGCGCCCGGCGCTCTGCACGTGGATGACGGCGCGCTGCAACACGCGCTGAAAGGCGGTGGTGGGCTTGGGCTCCACGCCCGGCTGGGCCACCAGCCCGGCCAGCTCGTTTTCCAGATATTCCACCAGTTGCTGGCGCAGCAGGTCGAGGTCGACATCGCACGCCTGCATCACCGCGGCGGCGTCGTCATCGTCGATGAGCGCCAGCAGCAGATGCTCCAGCGTGGCGTATTCGTGCCGGTAGTCGGCAGCGGTGGCCAGCGCCCGGTGCAGCGCCTGTTCCAGTGATCTGGTGAACGTCGGCATGGATGCGCGCTACTCCCTTTCCATCACGCATTGCAGGGGATGCCCGTGGGCCCTGGCCAGCGACATCACCTGGTTGACCTTCGTCTCGGCGATCTCGTGCGGATATACCCCGCACACGCCCACTCCATGATAATGCACCGTCAGCATCACCCTGGTGGCCTCCTCGTGGTCCTTGTCGAAATACTGCTGCAACACGTGCACCACGAAGTCCATCGGCGTGTAATCGTCATTCAGCAGCAGGACCTTGTAAAGAGGCGGCTTCTTCGTTTTCGGGCGGGGCTTTTCCAGCAAACCCGCCTGCTGGCGCTTGTCCGGTTTTCCGCTCATGCCTCCTGCAACCCCTGCCCGCGAGGCTGGCAATGCCGATACATTGCCGGCCCGCCGAACGGCCTGTTTCCTGCCCGCCACTATACCGTCAATCGCCACACAATTCATCATGAAAAATCGGCGAAAGATTGAACGGCCACCTGCAACCCCTGGCAGCGGGGTAACTCCTTTACCAAATGGCAACCCCACTGCCGGAAAATGCTTCCACGGGTCAGTTGCAACCGACAGGTGGGGCCAACAGCATGACATTTCTTGTCAAGGTGCGGCGAGGCAACGGGTTTTCCGCACCGCGCCGGAACAGTGCCCGGGCTGGCATGCTGGCACTGGGCGTGGTGCTTCTGGCACACCTGGCGCTGGCCACGCTGGCGCAGGCGCGTGCGCCGCTGGCTGCCATCGTGGTGGATGCACGCACCGGCAAGGTGCTGTTTGCGCGCAATGCCGACGCGACGCGCTATCCGGCTTCCATCTCCAAGGTGATGACGCTGTATCTGCTGTTTCGCGAGATTCGCGCCGGACGGCTGAGCCTGGATTCGCGCCTGAAAGTTTCCCGCAGGGCATCCCTCATTCCTCCGTCCAAGCTCTGGCTGAAACCCGGACAGACCATTACCGTGGACCAGGCAATCCGCGCCCTGGCAGTGAAATCGGCCAATGACGTGGCCACGGTGGTGGCGGAAAACATCGCCGGCTCGCAGGCCGCCTTTGCCCGGCGCATGACCATGATGGCCCGCGCCATGGGCATGACGCGCACGACCTTTCGCAATGCGTCCGGGCTGCCCAAGCCTCCCAATGTTTCCACGGCGCGCGACATGGCCACCCTGTCGCTGCGGCTGATGCGCGACTTTCCCAACCTCTACAAGCGATATTTCGCGCTGAAGCACTTCCATTGGCGTGGCCGCGCCTTGCGCAACCACAACCGCCTGCTGTGGCGGGTAACCGGCATGGATGGCATCAAGACCGGCTATACCCGCGCGGCAGGCTTCAACCTGGCGGCCTCGGTGCGGCGCAATGGCAAGCGTATCGTCGCGGTAGTGCTCAGCGCGTCATCCTCGCAGGCGCGCAACGCCTACATGGCACAACTCATCGAGCGCAGCTTCCGCCGCTATCCACTGCAGCGCGGCACGCGCATCGCCGCACTGGCGGGCAACCCGCCGGGCTACAGCCCGGCCCGTGCACGGGCAATGCTGGCACGGCTGCAACAGATGTCGCAGCGCCGCGTGACGGCCAATTTCACCCCGCGGCGCAAGACGGCGCCGCGCCCCGTCGCCAAGCCTCGCGTGCGTGCGGCGCAGGTTACGGTGGCGATACCGGCGCGCGGACAGTCCCTGAAACTGGCAAAGCTGGCTTTGCAGGCAGCAGTGATGCCGCCCGTGGAGGAGGCCGCGGCAGCGCCCACGGCCATGCCACATGACGCGCCACCAACACCCCGGCAGCGTCCCGCTGCAATCAGTGTCAGCGGCGGTTCTGGTGCAGTGAGGGCTGTTGCGGCATCTTCCGCCGCACCACGCCCCGCACCACGCCCGAAGGCCGTGCAGGACAATCAGGCGCAAACGGCCGAAGCAAGCCGGATGCCTTCAGGAGACATGCCCAGCCCGCCCGCGGCGCGAACGCTGGCCGCACGTGTGGCTGTGCGTGTGGCGGAAGATGCAACACCCGCCAAAACGCTTGAGCGCCAGGTGCGCAAGGTCGAAACTGCCAGCGCCAATGCCGTGTCGTTGACCTTGGCAGCAGCTTCCATGGCGCTGAAAACCCCTGCCGCGGCATCGGATGCGAAGGAGGATGCCAACAAGGCATCCGGCCATGCCGACAATGCCGAAGGCGTCGTGGAAATAGTCAAGCAGCCTGCCGATACCGTGGCTTTTGCCGGTACGGATGCAGGTGCAGGTGCGGATGCTGACGCAAGTGCCGCCACTGCTTCCATCGCCAGAGCCGGCACCGCAACAAGCGTTGCACGCCCCGCCACCACCGCAGCACGGGCAGAGCGCCAGATTGCCCAGGCTGCTGCCACGAATGGCCATGCCGGAAAAAAATCCGAGCGGGCGATGACAGAGCTGCCGGCAGAGGAAATCATCTTCCCCCGGCCCGGCCTGGCGCGGGAGCTGATGCGGGCGCGCTGGCTGATTCAGATCGGCGCGTTCCCCAGCATCGACGGCGCGCGCGCCTATCTGGACAAGGCGCGCAAGCTGTCGCGCAACGTGCGGGGACAGCAGCCGGTGGTGATCCGCGTGCGCAAGGGCAACAGCGTGTTCTACCGCGCGCGCTATGCCGGCATGTCGCGCCGGCAGGCCATCCGCGCCTGCCGCGAGCTGAAGCGCCGCGGCCTGAGCTGCCTGCCGATGGCTCCTGGCGCGGGCTGAACAACCTGCCCGGCTTGCAACGCGGAGGATGATGCGCCACAAGGGGCCACATGGCAGGCAGGCGACGCAAACGGCGCGGTGGCGGACAACAGGCCGCGCATCCGATTTCTCCACAAGACCTCCTTGCGCGCATGGCGCCAGGGCAAAAGCTCATCGGCCTGGACGTCGGCGAGAAGACCATCGGCGTGGCGGTGTCCGACGGGCTGCTGACCAGCGCCACGCCGCGCGAAACCCTGCGGCGGGGCCGCTTCACGGAGGATGCGGCACATCTGCGGGCACTGGTCGGGGCGGAGAATGCCGCCGCGTTCGTCATCGGCCATCCGCTGAACATGGATGGCTCCGACAGCCCCCGCGCGCAGGCCGCGCGCGCCTTTGGCCGCAACCTGACGGTGGCAACGGGGCTGCCGGTGGTGCTGTGGGACGAGCGGTTGTCCACCGCGGCGGTGGAGCGCACGATGCTTGATGCCGATCTTTCGCGCAGGCGGCGGGCGGAGGTGGTGGACAAGCTGGCGGCAAGCTGGATCCTGCAGGGATTGCTGGATCACCTGCGCAACCTGAAAGACCGGGACTGAGCACTGCTGGCCGACAAGACCGGCGTTGCCAGCACCGTGGAAAGCTGGCAAGAGGCCTGAAGCTGCATCAGGGGCCGGGCTGGAGGCCTGGGCACTTCCACCGGCCCGGATGTGCCCCCCGGCCTGACGTCTCGAAATGGAACAGACAAACCATGAGCAAGGTCATCACCCGTTTCGCCCCCTCGCCCACGGGCTTTCTGCACATCGGTGGCGCGCGCACCGCCCTGTTCAACTGGCTTTATGCCAAGCACCACGGCGGCGAGATGCTGCTGCGCATCGAGGATACCGATCGCGAGCGCTCCACCGAAGAGGCCATCGCCGCCATCATCGACGGCATGAACTGGCTGGAACTGGATCATGCCGGCGAGCCGATCTCGCAGTTCTCGCGGCAGGAGCGGCATCTGCAAGTGATTCGCCAACTGATCGACTCCGGACATGCCTACTACTGCCAGTGCTCGCCGGAAGAACTGGCCGCCATGCGCGAGAAGGCGCGCGCCGAAGGCAAGCCGGTGCGCTATGATCGGCGCTGCCGTGAACTGGGCCTGTGCCCGCCACATGACAAACCGCTGGTGGTGCGTTTCAAGGCGCCCGAGACAGGCGAACTGGTGATCGACGACCTGGTGCAGGGCGAGGTGCGTTTTCCCGCCGAGTCGATGGACGATCTGGTAATCATGCGCGCCGACGGCACGCCGACCTACAACCTGGCCGTGGTGGTGGATGATCACGACATGGGCATTACCCATGTCATCCGCGGGGTGGATCATCTGACCAACGCCGCACGGCAGAAAATGATCTACGAAGCCATGGGGTGGGAAATGCCGCGCATGGCACACATTCCGCTGATTCACGGGCCGGATGGCGCGAAGCTGTCGAAACGCCACGGGGCGCTGGGCGTGCAGGCTTACCGCGAGATGGGCTATCTGCCGGAAGCGATGCGCAATTATCTGGCGCGGCTGGGCTGGAGCCACGGCGACGAGGAAATCTTTTCCACCGAGCAACTCGTCGAATGGTTTGATCTCGATGCCGTGGGCAAATCGCCAGCGCGCTTCGATTTTGCCAAGCTGGAAAGCGTCAACGGCTGGTGGATGCGCCATCTCGATGCGGGCAAGCTGCAGGTGCGCTTCATCGACTGGCTGGATCACGCACCGGAAGAGTTGCGCGAGAAGGCGCAACAGGCAAAGGCGCGGCTGGAGGAAAGCTCCACGCGGCAGGTGTTCGAAACGCTGCTGGACGACTTGCGCGAGCGGGCGAAAACCCTGCGCGAACTGCTCGAACTGTCGTGGTTCATCTTCGCCGAGCGCCCGCTGGAACCGAACGCGAAAGCACAGAAGATCCTGAAAGACGATGCCTGCGCCATGCTCGGCGAGCTGCACGGGCGGCTAGATGCGCTGGATGTCTGGAGCAAGGACAACATCGAGCAACTGGTGCGCGCCTTTGCCGAGGAGAAGGACCTGAAGCTGGGCAAGGTGGCCCAGCCGCTGCGCGCGGCCATCACCGGCTCCAACATCAGCCCCGGCATTTTCGAGGTCATGGCCGCCCTGGGCCGTGAAGAGAGCCTGGCGCGCGTTGCCGATCAGACACAAGCGGGCTGAAGGGGCATTCAGGCGCTGGTGGATGTCCCTTGCGCATGATCGCGGATGATGGCCAGCACGGCCTCGGCGTAGTGTTCGAGCTTGCGTTCGCCAATGCCGTCGATGGTCGACAGCGACTGGCGTGTAACAGGCTTCAGCGCAGCGATGTCCATCAGGGTGGAATCGTGGAAGATCACATACGGCGGCACGCCCTGCTCGCGGGCTTCCCGCAGCCGCCATTCCTTCAGCCGGGCGAACAGGGCAGCGTCCACGTCTTCCGGCAAGGCAGCGCTGCGCTCACGGCGTGAACGGCGGGCGGGGCGGACACGCTGGCGCATGGTGAAGCCTTCGTCCCCGCGCATGATGCTCCAGGCCTTCTCCGTCAGGTGCAGTGCGCCGTGCTCATCATCCACCCGCAAGGCCCCGGCAATGACCAGTTGGCGATACAACCTGCGCCAATCGCTGGCGTTCAGCTCGCCACCGATGCCGAAGGTGCTCACCCGGTCATGCCCGAAGCGGCGCACCTTCTCCGTATCGCGACCCAGCAACACATCCACCAGATGCGCCGCGCCAAAACGCGCGCCGGTGCGATAAACACAGGACAGCGCCTTCTGCGCCGGCACGCTCATGTCCAGCGCCTGCGGTGGATTGGCGCAATTGTCGCAGTTTCCGCATGGCTCGGGCAGGTCCTCGCCGAAATAGGCGAGCAGCGCCTGGCGGCGGCATTGCGTGGTTTCGGCCAGCGCCACCAGGGCATCGAGCTTCGCTCGCTGGATGCGCTTGTGCTCTTCTGGCGAATCTGCCTCGTCGATGAAGCGGCGGTGCAGCACCACATCGCGCATGGAATAGGTCATCCAGGCATCCGCCGTAGCACCGTCGCGCCCTGCCCTGCCGGTTTCCTGATAATAGCTCTCGATGTTGCGCGGCAGCGCCAGGTGCGCCACGAAGCGCACATCGGGCTTGTCGATGCCCATGCCAAAGGCGATGGTGGCCACCATCACCACGCCATCGCCATGGGTGAAGCGCTTCTGACGCGCGGCGCGCTCGTGCGCCGGCAGGCCGGCATGATAGGCCAGCGCATCGACGCCCTTGCCGCGCAGCCATTCGGCGGTTTCGTCCACCTGTCTGCGCGACAGGCAATAGACAATGCCACTGTTGCCGGCATGCTTTTCCTCGATGAAGCGCAGCAGGCCCGTCTTGCCCGCACCTTCCCCGGCGATGGCGTAATGAATATTGGGACGATCGAAAGAAGCGATGAAGACATCGGCATCATGCAGTTGCAACTGCTCGATGATGTCGCGGCGTGTGCGTTCGTCGGCGGTGGCGGTGAGAGCAATGCGCGGCACTTCGGAAAATGATTCCGCAAGCACGTGCAAGCCGCGGTATTCCGGGCGGAAGTCATGCCCCCATTGAGAGACGCAATGGGCCTCGTCGATGGCAAACAGGGCCAGAGGCATGTCCTGCAGCAGGGCAAGGGTACGCTCGCCGAGCAGGCGCTCCGGCGCCATGTAGAGCAAATCGAGATCGCCGTTACGCGCAGCGTGCTCGATGGCGGCCTGCTCATCCCACGGCAAGGTAGAATTGAGAAAGGCCGCGCGCACGCCCAGCGCCCGCAAGGCCAGCACCTGATCTTCCATCAGGGCGATGAGCGGCGAGACGACAATGCCGACGCCATCGCGCAGCATGGCCGGAAGCTGATAGCACAGCGACTTGCCGCCACCGGTGGGCATGACGGCCAGCACATCGCGCCCGGCCAGCAGGGTCTGCACGATGTCGCGCTGCAGCGGACGAAACTCCTCGTGGCCGAACACCTGCCGCAGCAGTGTTTCGGCATGCCGCATGATTTCGCCAGACGACTGTGTGTCAGCCAGTTGCATTTGTCTGCCCAGGCTCAGGACCATAAAGAGGCATGGTAGATGCGTCATTTGCGCAAGATATCAGCGTTCTTTTGTCTGCTGGGAATACCCGTAGGTATTTCCAAGGGCAAAAGGGCGCTGATATGCAGCGCAAATGGCGCAGATGCCGTGCAAATTTATGGCTCCTGAGCCTTGCCTACCGATTCCCCGTGCCGGACAGTGTGGCACATTGGCACGGTGAAAACAGCAAGGCCCGCCGGAAACGGGCGGGCCTTGTGGATAGCGCGTATGGGGGATGGGTCAGTTCAGCGGCTTGCTCAGCGTAAACGCGCCGCGCAACTGCCCCACCTTGAAGCCGGTGGCCTGATCCTGCGGGTAATGTTTCCTGATGACGGCCAGCACGTCGTCATTCACCTTGTCGCCATGACAGTTCAGGCATGCCTTGCCGGTGGGGATGGCCTTCATGAAGCGGAACACCTTCTTGCCATCCTGCTCGACAATCTCGGCCTTTGCCAGCTTCTTCGGATCAGCGCCTTCGGCAATCTTCTTCGCGAATTCCTCCATCACCGCCTTTTCCCAGGCATCCGGTGCGTTCTTCGGGTTGCGCAGTTTCAGCGCCGTGCGCCCCACTTCCCAGCCTTCCTTGTTGTAGCGCGCAGTTATTTCCTGGGCCTTTGCCGCACACACATCCACCGCTCCGGCGGGGCCTTTCTCCTTCATGGCGCCCACCAGGGTGCCCTTCAGCTCCTTGAAGAAAGTCTTGATGATACCCACGGCCTCGCCTTTCAGCTGGGCCATCTCCGGGTTGGCGGCAGCATTGCCGCCACCATGGCTGCCGGCCTGCGCACCTGCCGTCAGCAACGCCAGCACCGCGGCGCTCAGCATGAACTTGCGCGTGGACTGTCTCATGGCTCCATCCTCCTTGTGGTGAGTTGGTGTTGTCAATGCTTCTTGCATCCCGCCATGGAATGGGCTCGTTTTTTCCGCCCCGGGACGGCGAGAGTATGGCAAACCCGGCCACATATGCCCATATCTCCAGCGCTCCCCATGGCAGCGCCCCCCTGCGACAATCTGTCAACACAAGCCGGGCACAAAAACATTTGACAATTCTAATATTAGAACTATTCTAAATTGCAGAAGCGGGGGCGGCAACCAGCCCCTTCGCCTTCATGAACGAAACGACCATTAACAATAACAACAAGGAGGCATGACCCATGACCGACATCAACACCACCGAGTGCGCCGAACAGCAGGAGGTTTACGGCTTTCCGCGGCTGAATGAGCCGGCGCCGGAGTTCACCGCGCCGACCACCCATGGTGAAAAGTCGCTTTCCGACTATCGCGGCAAGTGGCTGGTGCTATTCTCGCATCCGGCGGATTTCACGCCCGTATGCACCACGGAATTCATGGCCTTCGCCAAGCGCGCCGGTGATTTCGCCGACATCAACACCGAGCTGCTGGGCCTGTCCATCGACTCCAACTATTCGCACATCGCCTGGGTGCGCAACATCAAGGAGAAGTTCGGCGTGGATATCCCCTTCCCCATCATCGCCGACCTGAAGATGGAAGTGGCGAGGAAATACGGGATGATCCACCCTGGCGCGGCGGATACCTCGGCGGTGCGCGCCACCTTCGTCATCGACCCCGACGGCATCCTGCGGGCCATGGTCTATTATCCAATGACCAATGGCCGCTCCATCGACGAGATCCTGCGGCTGGTGAAGGCCCTGCAGACGTCGGACAAGTATGGCGTGGCCACGCCGGAAGGCTGGCAGCCGGGTGATGCGGTGATTGTGCCGCCGCCGGGCACGGTGGAGGAAGCCGAGAAGCGCCTGACGATGGAAGGCGCGGAGGTGAAGGACTGGTACTTCGTGAAGAAGAAGGCCAACACCTGAGCCTCGGACAATTTCCGGGAAGGCCCACCAAGGTGAGCCTTCCTGCCCATGCCCCTGTCGCAAGGCTGCCCTGCCCTTCCCTTCCTCTCCCCACGACCAGGGCGGTCTTGCGGCCTTCCCCGCCCGCCGGTGCTTGCGCACCGGCGGGTTTTTCTCATCCCCGGTGCGGCCTTTCTTTTGCCATGTCATGATGCGCGGTATCCTGCCGGACAGATGAACGAGTTTCGGCAACAATCCGGCGATTCGCCAAAATGGCGGGAACTGCACTTGCTGCGCCGCCTGACCGATGCGGCATTTGCCGCGGGGTGTCGGGCAGTGCGTGAGGCGAATGCAGCTTCCAGCCATGCCAGACAGAATCCCGCGCATGCCTTTGCCGAGGCGTCATCCGCTGCCGCTGTGAAGTTGCTGGGCGAACACAGTTGGGCGGCGTTGCTGCATGTGGCCGGATCACCACCGCAGCATATCGGCAGCGGCGCACCGCAAGCCCGTCTGTTCCTGACGCCGACAAGCGAGCCGCATGACTTTGTCCGGGGTATGCCGTTTGCCGCCTTCAGCCATTTCTGCGTGGCGGCGGCCCCGCCCATCGGCCCCCTGGAGATTGCCACCGTGCGGGCGGCGGTGATTCGCCCGCTGGCCGGCGCGGACATGCTGATGGCCTTCGATGGCGCACGGGCTTGGGCAGAATGGCAGGGACAGCACCACGAAATGTCCACCACCATGGCGGCATTGCCCGAGGCAAGCATATCCGCCAACCTCGACGGCCACGCCCCGGGCCGCGCCCTGGCGGAGGTGTTGGGCATGGCGCGGGAAGTGCGCTGCATTGGTGGCACGGCGGCAGCCCTGCTGGCCATCGCCAGCGGCCAGTTGCACGCACATGTCGACCTGCGCGGCACGCTTGGCGCGCACGACTGGCTGGCCGCCGCCGCACTGCTGCGCGCGGCTGGCGGCGAGGTGATGTTGCTGGACAAGGCGCTGGAACAGGCGCCGCCGCCCAACAACCCCGACCAGCGCCATGCCCTGGTGGCGGCGGCCAGCAGAGATCTTCTGGAAGAGATCATGGCCATGCTGCGCCAGACATGGCTGTGAAACCTCGCGGATGGCTGCTAGGGTCTGGCACTCGATAAATGAGTGCTTCTCATGGGCATTTTGGCAAAATAGCAGCGGTTTTTCGTTCGCAGGTAATAGTGGAGCTATTGGCAAGAACGAAAAACCGTCTGATATGAAGCCAAAAGGCCCATGGGAAGTGTTCAGGTATGGAGTCCAGACCCCAAGTTGCACACATGATCACATCCTCCCCATCCACGCGGCTTCTGCCCGCTCCGGCACTGAACGATGGCCAGCCGGTCATTGGCTTGGCGCTGGGCGGTGGCGCGGCGCGCGGGCTGGCGCATATCGTGGTGCTGGAGGTGTTCGACGAATTGGGCATTCGCCCGGCGATGATCTCCGGCGCGTCCATGGGCGCGATGATTGGCGCAGCCTATGCGGCGGGCATGGTGGCGGCAGACATTCGCGACCATGCGCTGAACGTGCTGGGCCGGGCGTCGAGCGTGGCGCGACGGCTGCTTGGCGGTGGAGAGAGCAGCCCGCTGGCGCTGCTGAACTTCTCGCTGACGCGCGGCGTGCTGATAGATGGCAAGGCGCTGCTGGAGATTTTCCTGCCGGAGGGCCTGGCGGAAAAACGGCTGGAGGAGCTGCCGATTCCGCTGCTGGTGAGCGCCACTGATTTCTATGCGGCGGAGGAAGTGGTGCTGCACAGCGGCCCGGTAGGCGAGGCGGTTGCGGCCAGCATCGCCATTCCCGGCCTTATCGCCGCGCCGGAAACACACGGACGGTTGTTGGTGGATGGTGTCATCGTCAACCCCGTGCCTTTCGACCTGTTGCAGCAGGCCGGCTGCAAGCCGGTGGTGGCGGTGGAGGTAACCGGCCAGCCGAGGCCACGACGTGGAAACAATGGCAAGCCCCGCAAGCCCGGCATGACCGATCTGGCCATTGGCGCGATGCAGATCATGCAGTTGCGCATCGCCGAGCTGCAACGGCGCACATCGCCGCCGGAGATATGGATCGATCCGCCACTGGATGACTATCGCGCCTATGACCTGCTGAAGGCACGCGAGATTCTGGAGCGCACCGACGCCATCCGCGATGATATCCGCCGTAGCCTGGCACAATTGCTGGAACAGCCGGACAAGGTGACGCTGCCGCCACCTTCGGGCGCATCGGCATGATCACAGCCCCGCCACCGTCTCGCGGATGAGCAGGCGCACCACCTCACGGGCGGCTTCGCGCTCGTCGGCATCCTGTCGGCGCGCCTCGTCAAAGGCATCGCGCTGGCGGTCGGCGCTGGTGCCACGCTCGATGATGCGCGATGCCGATTGCAGTTCCGCCGCACAGCCCAGCGCCTCGGCGTCCTCGGCCAGCAGTTGCTGCAATTCGGCCAGCAGCCGGGCGTATTCCACCAGCTCGCCCTTGCCGAAGTCGATCAGGCTGCCATGCACGCCATAACGCTGGGCGCGCCAGCGGTTCTCCTCGATGAGGAAGGATTCGTAATGCCGCCAGCGCTGGTTGTTGCGGCGCAGGCGGTAGAGCATGCGCACCAGCGATTGCACCAGCGCGGCAATGGCAACGGTATCGTCAAGCAGCGTGCAGACATCGCAGATGCGTGATTCCAGTGTCGGGAAGCGCGCGGAGGGGCGCAGATCCCACCAGATCTTCGTGCCATCCTCGATGATCCCGGCATTGATGAGCACGTCCACCGCCCGCTGATATTCGCCCCAACTGGCAAAGCGCGGCGGCAGACCCGTGCGCGGCAGCGTGTCGAACACCGTCAGGCGATAGCTGTTTAGCCCCATGTCGCGCCCCTGCCAGAACGGCGAAGAGGTGGACAACGCCAGCATGTGCGGCAGGAAATAGGCAAGCTGGTTGAACAGGTCGATGCGCAGATCCTCCTGCTCCACGCCGACGTGCACGTGCATGCCGCAGATCAGCAGCCGCCGCCCCACGCCCTGCAGGTCTTCCGCCAGTTGTCGGTAGCGCTGCTTTTTGGTGAAGCGCATGCGCGCCCAGTCGGCAAAGGGATGGGTGGAAGCGGCAATCAGCTCCACGCCGTGTTCATGCGCGATGCGCGCCAGCGTGCGCCGCAGATGCGCCAGCTCCGCGCGCGCCTGTCCGACCGTCTCGCAGACGCCGGTTTCCACCTCGATCTGGCATTGCAGGAACTCCGGCGACACCTGCCCGGAAAGCTCGCGTTCGGCCTGCTCCATCAGCCCGGCGGGGGCTTCCTCCACCAGATCGAGGGTTTCGGCATCCACTAACAGGTATTCTTCCTCGATGCCGAGAGTAAGCGACGGAGGAGAAAAGGACATTATGCTACCCTTTCAACATGTAGCAGGTGGCTTTTCATTCTTTGCCCCATCATTGCCAGGCAACCTCCTCAGAAATACTCCAACGACACGCGGAACAGCCGAGCCACCTGCTCGCGCTGTTCGGCCAGAGCAAAGAGGATGACATTGTCGCCGGGCTGGATTTCCGTCTCGCCGGTAGCGCGGATGATCTCCTCGCCGCGCACGATCAAGCCGATGCGCACGCCATCGGGCATGTCGGCCTCGCGCAGCTTGCGGCCAATCACCGGCGAGGTCTGCAATGCCTCGGCCTCGATCAGCTCGCCGGCGTCATCGAACACCGGATAGATGGCGTGCAGAAAGCCACCACGGGCGTATTGCAGGATTTTCGATACGGTTACCGCGCGCGGGTCGATCCACGAATCGATGCCCAGCGGCACGGCCATGCGCGCGGAATCCAGTGTGGAGACCAGGCTCATGCCATGCGCCGCGCCCATCTGCCGCGCCAGCATGGTGGAGAGCAGATTCACCTTGTCATCGTTGGTCAGCGCCAGAAACAGCTCCGCGCGCTGCGCCTCGGCCTCCTCCATCACTCGCGCGTCAAGCGCCGAGCCGCTGAGTACCGCCACCCGGTGCGGCTCGCCCAGCTCATCGGCCAGCGCCTCGGCCTTGTCGCGGTGGCGCTCGATGATGGTCAGCCGCGCCTTCGGGCGCTCGCGCAGCAAGCGCCTTGCCACGTAGCGCCCCACGTTGCCACCACCAGCAATGACAATGCGTTGCGCTTCGCTCTCTTCGTGGCCGAGAATGTGCAACACACGGCGCGCGCTGTTCGCACCGGTGATGATGTAGATGAAATCACCTGGCTCCAGTTCGTCGTCGCGATGCGGAATGAATACCTTGCCGGAGCGGCGCACTGCCACCACCACCGCCGGCAAATCGGGGAACAGCTCGGTGAGCTGGGCCAGTGGCGTGCCTGTTACGGGACAGTCCTCGTCCAGCAACACGCCCAGGGCCACTGCCTGGCGGTTGGCAAAGTGCACCACATCGCGGGCACCGGGAAAGGACAGCCGGTCCACCACCATGTCGCCCACCGCCACCTCCGGCGAGATGACCAGGTCGATGGCCAGATTCTCGCGTGCGAAGATGCCCTGCCAGGCACCCTGCAGGTAGGATTGCGCCCGCACCCGGGCGATGCGCGTGGGAATGCCGAACAGCGCATCGCCCACCTTGCAGGCGATCATGTTCACCTCGTCGGCGTGGGTAACGGCAATGAGCATGTCGGCATTGGCGGCATCGGCCTGTTCCAGCACGTCCGGGTGGGAACCGTGGCCCACGATGCCCTGCACGTCCAGATCCTCGGAGATGGTGCGCACCAACTGGGCCTGGGTGTCGATGACGGTAACGTCATTGCCTTCCGCCGACAGCCGCCGGGCAATGCCCTGCCCCACCTGCCCCGCGCCACAAATGATGATTCTCATGCCGTTCGCCCGCTGTTGCGCGCCCCCCGGATGGCCAGCGCCCGCGCATTTTCCATGGCCGGGCCAAGAAAGCCCGAAAGCAGCAGATTTTGCAAGTGATGGAAGCTTGCAAGCAGGGCAATGGCATTTGGGACATTTGCGATGTGCGGCTTGATAAAATGCTCTCCCTGCTCGTCATTACCGGGCTTGACCCGGCAATCCAGAGTGGTGGGTTCAAGCATCTGCCATTATGGATGCCCGGGTCAAGCCCACTGCTGTCCGGTTTAATTTTCTGGACAATGTGCATGGCATTGATTCTACTGTGTTTCAAACGTTTCCGGCAGTTTGGGACACACAGCGGAGATCAATGCCATGCGCCACGACAATAGCGT
>JAJRRZ010000013.1 GCA_024279045.1 Alphaproteobacteria bacterium | reverse complement strand
TCATGAGTGCCGCGACGGAGGATCAGGCCCCGGCCCGCCTGAACGTGCTGGCCCTGAACAGGCCGGAAATCCGCATCCTGCATTTTACCTGGATCGCCTTTTTCATCAGCTTCTATGTGTGGTTCAATCATGCACCCCTGCTGAAGATGATCCAGACCTCGCTGGGCCTGAGCGAGCAGGAGGTGAAAACCCTGCTGATCCTGAACGTGGCGCTGACCATTCCGGCGCGCATCGTCATCGGCATGCTGGTGGACAAGTTCGGCCCGAAGCGGGTGTATTCCGCGCTGCTGATGATCGGTGGGGCCATCTCCATCGCCTTCGCCTTCTCGCAGGATTTCGTGCAGGCGGCCATCCTGCGCTTCCTGCAGGGGTTCATCGGGGCGGGGTTCGTCATCGGCATCCGCATGATCTCCGAATGGTTCCCGGCCCGCACGGTGGGGTTGGCGGAAGGCATCTATGGCGGCTGGGGCAATTTCGGCTCGGCGGCAGCAGCCATGACCCTGCCTACCATCGCCCTGCTGATCGGCGGCGAGGATGGCTGGCGCTGGGCCATCGCCACCTCCGGAGCCGTCGCCATTGCCTATGGCGCACTCTATTTCTTCGCCGTTACCGACACCCCGAAAGGCTCCACCTATTTCAAGCCGAAGAAGGCTGGGGCCATGGAGGTTGGCAACCCGCGCGACTTCTTCCTGCTGCTGCTGATGAAGGTGCCGCTGGTGCTGGCGCTGGGCCTGCTGGTATGGAAGCTCGGGCAGGGTGGGCTGAACGTGATTCCGGCATGGCTGGAATATGCCGGCTATGGCGTACTGCTGGCGCTGTATCTGTGGCAGGCTTGGCACATCTGGGAAGTCAACAAGCATGTCTTTCACGAGGAAACGCCGGAGCTGCATGCCTACGACTTCCGCCAGGTGGCGGCGCTGGACATTGCCTATTTCGCAACCTTCGGCTCGGAGCTGGCGGTGGTGTCCATGCTGCCGCTGTTCTTTGCCGACACCTTCGGCCTGTCTCCGGTTACCGCCGGCCTGCTGGCTTCGGGCTATGCCTTCATGAATCTTGTCGCACGGCCCACCGGCGGGATGCTGTCGGACAGGTTCGGCAGGCGCGGCACGATGATGATCCTGCTGGCCGGACTGAGCCTGGGCTATTTCGCCATGTCGTTCATCGATTCCGGCACCTGGCTGCCGCTGGCCGTGGCGCTGATCATGTTGTGCTCGTTCTTCGTGCAGTCGGGCGAGGGCGCGGTGTTTGCCATGGTGCCGCTGATCAAGCGCCGCCTTACCGGGCAGATCGCCGGACAGGTGGGGGCATACGGCAATGTCGGCGCGGTTACCTTCCTCACCGTGCTGTCGTTCGTCAGCCCGCAGACCTTCTTCCTGGTCATTGGCGCGGTCGGTGTCATTGCGCTGATTGCGGTGTGGGCCTTTCTGAAGGAGCCGGAAGGCCACATCGCCGAAGTGCTGCCAGACGGCACGGTGGAGCTGATCAAGGTCGGGAAGTGATGTCCTGATACCTGTTTTCGTCTGGCGCTTCCTTCCCCGAACGGGCGCGGCAACCGGCGTATCCGGGTTGCCGCGCCGCGCCGCTTCTGCCACAAACCGCAAGCATGAGCAGCCAGCAGAGCATGAGCAAACCCGCCATCGACATCGGCCAGCATTCCGAGGCCGGGCCGAAACAGGCCAACGAGGACAGCTTCGGCGTGATGCTGCCCGAGCCGCCGCTGTGCGAGACGAAGGGCCTGGCCATGGCCATTGCCGATGGCATGTCCTCATGCGACAATCCGAAGGAAGCCTCCGAAACGGCGGTGAAGAGCTTTCTGGAGGACTATTATGCCACGCACGAAAGCTGGAGCGTGGAAACCTCCGTGGGCCGCGTGCTGACCTCGGTGAACCGCTGGCTCTACAGCCAGTCGCAAAGCGCGGCGGCTGGCAAGGGCATGGTTACCACCTTCACCGGCGCGGTGCTCAAGGCAGGCGTGCTGCATGTGTTTCACATCGGCGATTCGCGCCTGTCGCTGCTGCGCGGTGGCGAGCTGCGCCCGCTGACCCGCGCGCACCGCGTGCGCATTGGCGAGAAGCACGATTATCTCTCCCGCGCGCTGGGCATCGACGTGATGGCCCGTGTTGATCATCGCGAGGTGCCGGTGGAGGCTGGCGACATCCTGGTGTTCACCACCGACGGCGTGCACGACTTCATCAAGGATGGGCTGATCGCGGAGCTGATCCATCAGCACACGGACGACCTGAACTCGGCGGCAAGGGCCATCTGCGCCGCGGCGCTGAAGGCCGGGGCGGACGACAACGTAACCTGCCAGCTTGTGCGCATCGTCAACCCCGGCGAGCCGGACGAGAAGGCCTGGCTGAAGCGTCTGGCCGCGCTGCCCTTTCCGCCGCCGTTGCAGCCGGGACAGGTGATGGATGGGCTGCGCATCATCCGCGAGCTGCACGCATCGAGCCGGTCGCAGGTCTACCTGGCCGAAGACACCGAGACAGGCCGCAAGGTGGTGGTGAAAACCCCCTCTCCCAACTACGAGGACGATGCCGCCTACATCGAGCATTTCATGCGCGAGGAGTGGATCGGGCGGCTCATCGACAGTCCGCATGTGGCGAAGATCGTGCAGCGCCAGACACCGCGAAAATTCCTGTATTTCTGCATGGAGCATGTCGCTGGCCAGACCCTCAGGCAATGGATGGACGACCGCCCCAGGCCGGATCTGGCGCAGGTGCGCGACATCGCCGAACAGATCGCGCAAGGGCTGAGGGCCTTTCACCGCCGCGAGATCATCCATCAGGATCTGAAGCCCGACAACATCCGCTTGGATGCCGACGGCACGGTGAAGATCATCGATTTCGGCTCGGCGCATGTGGCCTCGCTGGAGGAGCTGAAGCTGCCCGTCGGCGAGCGCGGCCCGCGCGGCACGGCGGGTTATACCGCCCCGGAGCTGCTGGAAGGCGCGCGTCCGCACAAGAAACAGGACATTTTCTCATTGGGAGTGATCATCTACGAGATGCTCACCGGCCAGCTGCCCTACGGCAAGGCGGCAGAAAGTGCACGGCAGTGGCAGCGGCTGGATTATGTGCCGGCGCGCAAGCATCGCCACGATGTTCCCGTCTGGCTGGACAGGGCGCTGGAAAAGGCCGTGGCGAAGAACCCGGCGCGGCGCTACGACACCATGAGCGCCATGCTGCTGGACATCAAGCGTCCCAACCCGGCCTTTGCCGAAGATGCCGGCGCGCCGCTGCTGGAGCGCGACCCGGAAAGGTTCTGGAAGGGCCTGGCGCTGCTTTCCCTGCTGCTGAATGCCATTCTGCTGGGCCTGTGGCTGAGCAGCTAGGCTCAGGACTCATAAATTTTCACGCCATCCGTGGCGTTCATGCTTCATCTCGGCGCCCTTTTGCCCCTGGAAATACCGACAGGCATTCCCGGCGGACAAAATGACGCTGATTTTCAGGCAAATCACGCACCTGCCACGCCTCTGCATGGGTCTTGACCCCAAGGGCTGCTGTCAATGCCCGGGGCCATTTCCCATGTGTTGCGGTGGTGTGCCGGGATTCAGGCCGAGGGTTGCGGCTGCGCGCCTTCCGCGCCGGGGCCTTCGTCCTTCGGGCGGGTAACCGGCACGGCGGAGATCACCTCTTCCTCGCCTTCGTTGTCATCGTCGCGCTTCGGCGGCTTGCCGGCCAGCAGGTCGCGGATCTCCTCGCCGGTCAGGGTTTCGTATTCCAGCAGGCCCTGCGCCAGCGTTTCCAGGTCGCCGCGCTTTTCGGTGAGGATGCGCTTGGCTGTCTCGTAAGCCTCGTCGACGATACGCCGCACTTCTGCATCTATCTTCTGTGCGGTGGCCTCGGAGATGTTCTTGCGCTGGGCCACGGCCATGCCGAGGAATACCTCTTCCTGATTATCCTCGTAGGCCACCAGCCCCAGCTCCCTGGAGAAGCCCCAGCGGGTAACCATTGCGCGGGCCAGCTTGGTGGCCTGGTCGATGTCGGACTGGGCGCCGGAGGTTACGTTTTCCTCGCCGAAAACGATTTCCTCGGCCACGCGCCCGCCCATCATGATGGCCAGGCGCGAGGTCATCTGCCGGTAGCGCATGGAGTAGCGGTCTTCCTCCGGCAACTGCATGACCATGCCCAGCGCCCGCCCGCGCGGAATGATGGTGGCCTTGTGCACCGGGTCGGCATCGGGCACGTTCAGCGCGACGATGGCGTGGCCACCCTCGTGATAGGCGGTGAGCTTCTTCTCCTCCTCCGACATGGCCATGGACTTGCGCTCCGCGCCCATCATCACCTTGTCCTTGGCGTCCTCGAAGTCCTGCATGGTGACCATGCGCCGGTTGCGCCTGGCGGCCAGCAGGGCGGCCTCGTTGACCAGGTTGGCGAGATCGGCGCCGGAAAAGCCCGGCGTGCCGCGGGCCAGCACCTTCACGTTCACGTCCGGCGCCAGCGGCACCTTCTTCATGTGCACGCGCAGGATCTTCTCGCGGCCCTTGATGTCGGGGTTGGGCACGACGATCTGCCGGTCGAAGCGGCCCGGGCGCAGCAGCGCCGGGTCGAGCACGTCGGGGCGGTTGGTGGCGGCGATGATGATGATGCCCTCGTTGGACTCGAAACCGTCCATCTCCACCAGCAACTGGTTGAGCGTCTGTTCGCGCTCGTCGTTGCCGCCGCC
>JAJRRZ010000225.1 GCA_024279045.1 Alphaproteobacteria bacterium | reverse complement strand
CAGCGGCAGGTGGCCAAGGCCGAGCCCGCTCCGGCGGCAAAGGATCAGGCGCGCATTGCCGATTCCCGTCCTGCCGCGCCGGTGGCGCAGCCGCAGTCGAAGCTGGCGTCCGGCAAATTCTCCTGGCCGGTGCGTGGACGCATCATCGCCGGTTTCGGCCAGAAAAGCGGCGGCGTGCGCAACGAGGGCATCAACATTGCCGCGCCGGAGGGCGCGCCGGTGCGGGCTGCGGCTGATGGCGTGGTGGCCTATGCCGGCAACGAGCTGAAGGATTATGGCAACCTGGTGCTCATCCGTCACGCCGGTGGCTGGGTAACCGCCTATGCCCACAACCGCGACCTGAAAGTCAAGCGTGGCGATCGTGTGCGCCAGGGCCAGGTGATTGCCACCGTCGGCAAGACCGGCGCGGTGAAGAGCGCTCAATTGCACTTCGAGATCCGCAAGGGGGCGACGCCGGTGAATCCGATGGCGCATCTGGGCACGGCCACCGCCATGCGGTGATCGGCAGCCTCTTCAGCCCCGGAACACGCAAGGCCGCAAGGGTGCAAAGCCCCTGCGGCCTTGTTCATGCATGAAGCCATGAAGCATGAAGCATCGCGCCGCGCCGGGCCGTCCCAAGCGGCGCGATTTCATCTTTCCGGTCAAAAACTCTTTCCGGTCAAAAGTATTGTGCGCAGCACAAACTTTTGACCGATCCTTCCATGGGGGCGACGCCGGTGAATCCGATGGCGCATCTGGGCACGGCCACCGCCATGCGGTGATCGGCCTCTCTCGGCCCCGGAACACGCAAGGCCGCAAGGGCGCAAAGCCCCTGCGGCCTTGTTCATGCATGAAGCCGTGAAGCATGAAGCATCGCGCCGGGCCGGGCCGTGCCTGCAACCTACAATGCAAGCGGCACGCCCAGACGTCCGGCAAGATCGGTGATGAACTGCCAGGCCACGCGGCCAGAGCGCCCTCCGCGCGTGGCGGCCCACTCCAGTGCCTCGCGTGTCAGCTCGTCATTGGAAACATTCAATCCGAAATGCTCTGCATAAGCGCGCACAATGTCCAGGAAAGTCGCCTGATCCAGCGGATAGAAGCCGAGCCACAGGCCGAAACGATCCGACAGGGAAACCTTTTCCTGTATTGCTTCGGAGGGATGAATGGCTGTTGAGCGCTCGTTGTCGATCATCTCGCGCGGCATCATGTGGCGGCGGTTGGAGGTGGCGTAGAACAGCACATGCTCCGGTCTGCCCTGAATGCCGCCTTCCAGCGCGGCTTTCAGCGTCTTGTAGGTGTTGTCCTCCTCGTCAAAGGACAGGTCGTCGCAGAACACGATGAAACGCCAGTCGTCATGCTGGCGCAGCAGTTGCATCAGCCGCGGCAGCGAATTGATGACATCGCGGTCGATCTCCACGATCTTCAGCGCCGGTTTCTCCGCTGCCACCGCGCCGAACACGGCCTTGACCAGCGCGCTCTTGCCCGTGCCGCGCGCTCCCCACAGCAGGGCATTGTTGGCCGGAAGGCCTTCGGCGAAGCGCCGCGTGTTGTCGAGCAATGCCGCCTTGTGCGCATCGATGCCTTTCAGCAGCGCCAGCGGCAGGTGTCGCAGGCGCGCCACGGGCGTGAGCGATTCCGCCCCGGCATCCCAGAAGAAGCCTTCCGAGGCCGCCAGATCCACCACCCGCGGTGGCGGCGACAGGCGCTCCAGCGCATCGGCAATGCGGCGCAGTTGTTCGGCTACGCCCGGTTTGTCGAATTCGCTCATGATGTCCTCTTGCCTGCCATGGGTAGGTGAAAAGCTCGTCATTCGTGCATAGAAACGGTGCTTTCCTTTTGCAAGGGACGGCTTTGGCGCTATATACGGGCCAGGGCACGAGGCGGATTCGCGCCCGTGTGCTTCATGTCATGCATGTCAGGGAAACAGCGACAATGTTCATTACCCCGGCCCACGCACAGGCCGCAGGCGCACCCGGTGGTGGCGATCTGCTGAGCCTGTTCCTGCCGCTTCTGCTGATCATGGGTGTGTTCTGGTTCTTCATCATCCGCCCACAGCAGAAGAAGATCAAGGAACACCAGGAGATGTTGAAAAACGTGCGCCGCGGCGACACGGTGGTTACCTCCGGTGGCCTGGTGGGCAAGGTGGTAAAGGTCAACAACGACGACGAGCTGACCGTGGAGTTGGCCGAAGGCGTGCGGGTGAAGCTGCGCCGCCCCTACATTGCCGAGGTGGTGGTGAAGGGACAGCCTGTTTCGGCCAACGACAAGTAACGCGGGCCGCCGCGAGACGCACTCTCATCGGGGCGCACATTCATGTTCCGCATAACCTGGCTGAAAAGCCTGTTCATCATCAGCGCCGTGCTGTTGGGCGCGTTGTTCGCGCTGCCCAACGCGCTGCCGCAAAGTGTGCGCGACAGTCTGCCGGCATTCATCCCCAACAAACCCATCGTGCTGGGACTGGATCTGCAAGGCGGCGCGCATCTGGTATGGGAGGTGGACAGAAATTCCCTGCGCAACACGCTCGTTACCCAGCTGAAGGGTGATGTGCGCCAGCGGCTGTGGACGGAGCGCAAGATCCGCCATACCATCAATGTGCTGAAGGATGGCGCGTTGGTGGTGAACATCTCCGATCCGGCGAAGGTAGAGGAAGCGCAGAAGGCGCTGAAGGAACTGGCCCAACCGGTTCAGGTCGGCTTTTTTGGTGCCGGCGGCACTGCGCCGGAGATCGACATTGTCCGCGAAGGCAACCGGCTGGTGCTGCGCTATACCGAGGCCGGGCTGGAAAACCGCATCAAGAGCGCGGTGGAGCAGGCCATCGAGGTAATCCGCCGCCGCCTGGACGAGCTGAACATGACCGAGGCCGCCATCCAGCAGCAGGGGGCGGACCGCATCATCGTGCAGGCGCCGGGGGTGCGCAACCCGGAAACGCTGAAGCAGGCGGTGGGCCGCACCGCGCGGCTGACCTTCCAGTTGTTGTGCGATACCCAGCCAACGGGTGCGGCTGGTGAGCGTCCGCCGCCGGGTTGCGTGGAATTGCCGGACGAAAAGCAGGAAGGGCTGAAATACTGGGTGAAGACCTCGCGCCGTGCCACGGTGGAAGGGGCCGACCTAGTGGATGCGCAACCGGCCTTTGACGGGCGCAATGGCGAGCCGGTGGTAACGTTCCGCTTCAACCAGAAGGGCGCGCTGCGCTTTGCCCGCCTTACCCAGGCCAATGTCGGCAAGCCCTTTGCCATCATCCTCGATGGCAAGGTGATTTCCGCGCCGGTCATTCAGACACCGATTCTCGGCGGTTCGGGGCAGATTTCCGGGCGCTTTACCGTGGAAGAAACGCGGGTGATGTCGGCCATCCTGCGCTCCGGGGCGCTGCCGGCAAAGCTGGTGGTGGTGGAAGAGCGCTCCGTCGGACCGTCGCTGGGCTCGGATTCCATCAAGGCAGGTGTTTCGGCCTCCGTGGTGGCGCTCATTGGCGTTCTGCTGTTCATGATACTGGTCTATGGCATGTTTGGCGTCATTGCCGTCGTCGCACTGCTGGCCAACCTGGTGATGCTCATTGGCATTCTCACGGTGTTCCAGGCGACACTGACGCTGCCGGGCATTGCCGGCATCGTGCTGACGCTGGGCATGGCGGTGGACTCCAACGTGCTGGTATTCGAGCGCGTGCGCGAGGAGGCCCGCGCCGGGCGCAGTGCCATCAACGCGCTGGAGACGGGTTTCTCGCGCGCTTTCGCCACGATTCTCGATGCCAACATCACCACATTGATTGCGGCAATCGTGCTGTTTGGCCTGGGCTCCGGGCCGGTTCGCGGCTTTGCCGTAACGCTGGGGGTGGGCATTCTCACCACTGTTTTCACAGCCTATACGCTGACACGCTTCCTGGTGGCGTTGTGGGTGTGGAAGAAGCGCCCCAAAAGCCTGCCCATCGTGGCGGCCAAGGCATGAGGGCAGGGGAGAGGCACGCATGTTTCCATTGATCAAGTATCTGCCGGAGGAGCCGCGCATTCCCTTCATGAAGTGGGCGCGGATGGCCTTCATCATCTCCACGATGGTGATTGCCGTGTCGCTGGCCGGCGCATTTCTGCTGGGGCTGAACTTCGGCATCGACTTCAAGGGTGGCACGCTCATCGAGATCCGCACGTAAGGCCCGGCGGACATTGGCGCGCTACGCAAGAAGATCGGCGATCTGAAGCTGGGCAGCTTCGAGCTGCAGGAATTCGGCAACCCGCGCGATGTGCTCATTCGCGTGGAAAACCGGGGCGGCGAGGAAGCCCAGCAGGAGGTGGTGCGCAAGATTCGCGTCGCGCTGGGCGATGATGTGGAATACCGCCGCGTGGAGGTGGTTGGCCCGAAGGTGTCCGGCGAGCTGGCGCGCGATGGCGTCATTGCCGTGCTGATGGCGCTGGCCGGGGTGATGATCTACATCTGGTTCCGCTTCGAGTGGCAGTTTGCCATCGGCGCGGTGGCCTCGCTGGTGCATGACGTGATCATCACCATCGGCATATTTGCTTTCACGCGGCTGGAGTTCAATCTTTCCATCATTGCCGCGCTGCTTACCATTGTCGGTTATTCGCTGAACGATACCGTGGTTACCTACGATCGCGTGCGCGAGAACATGCGCAAGTTCAAGAAGACGCCACTGCCGGAGATCATCGACAAGTCCATCAACCAGATGCTCTCGCGCACCATTCTCACTTCCGTCTCCACGCTGGTGGCGCTGATTGCGTTGTATGTCCTGGGTGGAGAGGTGCTGCGCGGCTTCACGTTCACCATGATCTGGGGTGTCATCATCGGCACCTATTCTTCGGTGTTCATTGCCGCGCCGCTGCTCATTTGGCTGAACGCCTCGCTGGTGGATACGGATGAACCTCGCAACGGACAGAAGGCCGCTGCCCGTCCATGAGGATGGGATATGGCCGGCAGGGCTGAATGGTGCACTGCCCAATTTGCGTGCTCATGCAAGGCTGGCACGGGCCAGTGTTGGAACTTTTTTATTGATTGCCGGTGTGCTGGCGGCAGCAATATTGTTGCTGGCAGTTGGTGCCGGCAGGGCGGAATCCGGCGAGCTGCGGCTTGCCGCTCCGGACAAGCTGAAATGCATTCGTCGTATCCGTTCTGGTGATGCGCTGCTCGGTGGCATTCACACAGGCAACCGGCCAGAGCATCTTGTCGTGCAGCGCTGTGATGGGCTGTGGCTCAGCCTGCGTGTGCGGGATGGCTCGCTGCGCATGGTGTCGATAGCCAGCAGAATGGTGCCGAAATTTCGCCCGAAAGCCAAGCCCTTCGCCATTCCTGATGCACGGGTTGCTGTTGGCAGGCGCAACATTGCCGAAGCCTGGCTGATACGCCCCACGAAGCGCTACGCGCACGGTGTGCTGGGAGATGCCATAGAGGCAGGAGGGCTGGCGGTGAGCAGCCAGCGCACACGGCGGCGCATCGATTTGGTATTGGAGGAGAATCAGGTATTTGAAGATCGTTTGGCACGATTGGCTGACGTGGATGGTGATGCAGCGACGGATGAAATCATTGTTGTGCAGGCACATGTCCGGCGGGGTGCATCGCTGGCGATTTATGGCCTGAAAGGCGCGCCAGGCAAGGAGTATCTGCATCTGTTGGCACGCACGCCATGGTTGGGCCGCGCCAATCGCTGGCTGAATCCAGCGGTGGCGGCAGATTTCGACGGCGATGGCCGAGTGGAAATTGCCTGGGTGGAAACACCACACATCAATGGTGTGTTGAAAGTCGGGCGGCTGGAAAAGGCCGGGGATGGCTGGCGGCTGCGCGAGCTGGCAGCGTTGAAGGGATTTTCCAACCATGTCCCGGGCTCGCGCGAGCTGCAACAGGCCGTGGCAGTAGATTTCACCGGTGATGGGCGGCCAGAGATTGTGCTTCCCACACAAGACCGCACACATATTGCTGCGGTGCGTTTTGATGGACAGCAGTTGCAGGTGGTGGATACCACGGCCATTCAAGGTGTGCTGGACAGTTCCCTGCAAGCTGCGGACATCGACGGAGATGGGGTGGGCGAGGTCTGGCTGATCAATCGCGATGGTCTGCTGCAGGCCGTGCAGCCATCCCTCAACTCGGCAGGACAGACTCCCACACCTTGACACGCCCAACACGCACGGCTTCTCCTTCTATCCATGAACATATCCAATGACAGACGAGACAGTAACGAACTGCTGTATCCGGAACCGTTGCCACTGACGGGCTATGGCGATGGTGCGTTTCGCTTTGCCGAGCAGCGCGAGGCGGGCAGTCTGTGCATCCTGCCCAGTGGCATTTATCGCTGGCGGCCTGCCTTGCCGGAAGAGGTGGAAGAGACCGATTTCGATCTGTTGATCGCCCATCGTGCAGAGGTGGATTTCATCCTTTTCGGATGTGGCGAGCGGCAGATTGCCCCACCACAGTGGCTGTCGCGTCTGGCGGCACTGGCCGGGCTGGGCCTGGAGGTCATGCCCACGGGACCAGCGGTGCGCACCTATAACCTGTGCCGCGACGAGTTGCGTCTGCCTGCCACATTTCTGTTGCCGGTGGAGTGAGACGAAAAGCTTCCATAAAGGCAAGGCGCCATGCCGGAACCCCTTTACCGCTGCAAGGTCATGCGCGATCCGCTGGCCCTGGCATTGGCAGAGACAACAGCGTTACTGAAGGCCGAGAATCTCGACGCCTGGCTGAGCCTGTTGCTGGCGCGTCCGGCGGCACGGCCCGCCATGTTGGGAGCATGGGCGCTGCTGGCCGAAAGCGCCCGCCTGCCGTGGCGGCTGGGTGAGCCGCTGTTGTGCCGGTTGCGCATGGAGTTCTGGCGCATGGCGCTGTTGGGAGAGCAGGAGTCGGCGCTGCCGGCAGGGCAGGGAGAGCCGCCACCACTGCTGGCGCTTTGGCCGCCCGCCCTGCCGCGCAACAGCATGGCCGAAGGCCTGGCCCATGTGGCGCGACTGGCTGATGGGTCATTCGACAGCGTGGAAGACGTGAAGCAATGGAGTGAAGCAACCTTTGCGCCACTGTTCGCCACGTTGATGCAGGCCACCTGTGTGAGCCAGGATGGTAGGCGGCTGGAAAACGCGCCCGATGAGCAATCCCCCGAACTGCTTGCACCACTGCGGGCGCTGGCGCGTGCCTACGGGGCAGGCTTTCTGCTGCGCCGTGCGCCATATCCACGCCGTGCCACCAGTATTCCACTGCTGATCGGCATGCTGGCGGACAGGGCAGGAGCCATGCAACTTGCCGAGCAGGCGGCAGCGGATCATGCCACGGCCCGCGCATATCACTGGCCACGCCGCCTGCTGCCGGCCCTGTGGCCTGTCAGTCTGATGATGCGCTGGCTGCGCACCGCCACCCGTCATGACGCCTTTCCCGGCCAGCCTTTGCCTGCGCCTTCGCAACTGTCCCGCCAGATCGATCTGTTGTGGCATAAAATGCTGGGCACCTTGTGAAGAGCTGCTTACCAACACCTGAAACGGCGGCGGAGAGCTTCCGGAACATCCATGCGGGTGCATCCCTGTGTGCGCTCAGCCACGGCGGCGGCGACGGCGGCGGCCACCACGCCCGCCGGCATCACCTTCCGGCGCAGCAGGCTTGTAGCGCAGCGTCCAGGCGCGGCTGTCGGCATCGCGGCCATTGAGCAGGTTGGCGGCGAACACCGCGGCCATGTCCTCCTCGTGCAGCGGGTTCATGATGGCGCTGCTCAACCCGTGGCTGGCCGCCATGGCGATGAAATGCGCGGTGAGCACGCGCCGGTTGGGCATGCCGAAACCAATGTTCGACGCGCCGCAGGTGGTATTCACTCCCAGCTCCTCGCGCAGCCGGCGCACCAGCGCAAACACCTGCACGCCGGCGGAGTTCATCGCGCCGATGGGCATGACCAGCGGATCGACGACGATGTCATGCGCGGCAATGCCGTGATCGGCGGCACGCTCGACGATTTTCCTCGCCACCGCGAAGCGCACGTCGGGGTCTTCAGAAATGCCCGTTTCGTCGTTGCAGATGGCCACCACCGGCACGTCGTGCTTCTTCACCAGAGGCAGTATGGCCTCCAGCTTTTCCTCCTCGCCGGTTACGGAGTTGACCAGCGGGCGGCCCTTCGCCACCTCCAGCGCAGCGGCCAGCGCGCCGGTAACAGAAGAATCAATGCACAGCGGCAGTTCGGAAACCTCCTGCACAACCTCTACCGCCGCGCGCAGCAGTGGTGGTTCGGTCTCGTTGGGATCGACCGCCGTGATGCCGGCATTCACGTCCAGGATATGCGCACCCGCTGCATCCTGGGCGATGGCGTCGGCCCGGACAGTGTCGAAGTTGCCTTCCTCCAGCTCCGCGGCCAGCTTCTTGCGCCCGGTGGGATTGATGCGCTCACCTATGATGGTGAACGGCCCGTCGCTGTCGATGACATGCTCCTTCGTGGCCGATGCGACGATGGTCTTCGCCATGGATGGTTTCTCCCTGATGTATCCTGATTGCCTTGTGCGGTTGCCCGATGCGGCGCGCAAGGCGGTGTTTCACTGCGTGGTTGCGTCATTCCGCGCCGCCAGTCCCAGCACCCGGCACACGGCCTCGGCCAGCTCCGGGCGGTTCATGGTGTAGAGGTGGAAATGCCGCACTCCGCGCGCGGCCATGTCGAGCACCTGCTCGGTGGCGAAAGCGGCATTGAGCAGTTGCTGCATGTGCCGTGCATCTTCGTCCTTGCGGCCCTGCAGCCCGGCATAGCGCGCGGCCAGCCAGTCCGGCACCGAGGCCTGGCAGCGCTGGGCGAAATTGCGCACCTGGAAGAAGTTGGGCATCAGCATCACGCCTGGTGCGATCTTGCCGTCGATGCCGGCGGCGCGGGCCATGTCGAGGAAGTCGAAATACAGGTCATTGTCGAAGAAAAACTGGGTGAGCGCCTCGTCCGCGCCGGCCTCGAACTTGGCTTTCAGGTTGGCGAGGTCCTCCGCGCGCGAAGGCGAGTCGGGGTGCATTTCCGGATAGGCGGCCACCGACACGTGCACATCCGACCACTGCTGTTTCAGCGCCGCGGTCAGCTCCGCGGCGTTGGCAAAACCGTCCAGATGCGGCTGGAAGGTTTCTCCCTGTGGAGCGTCGCCGCGCAGGGCAACGAAGTGGTTCACTCCCAGCTCACGGAAGCGCCGCGCGACATCCATGGTCTGATCGCGGCTGGCCGACACCACCGTCAGATGCGCCGCCAGGGGAATGTCCACCGCCTCGCGCAGCGCGCGCACGGTATCGAAGGAGCGTTCCCGGCTCGAGCCTCCCGCACCGTAAGTTACCGAGATGTAGCGCGGGCCGAACGCCGCCAGCCGGTGCGCCATGGCCTGCAATGCCGCAAGCCCGGCCTTGTCTCGTGCCGGAAACACTTCCAGCGAGACAAATGGTGCGTCGCGCCTGTTCAACTCCTTGCCCGGAGAAGTCATGCATGCTGTCCGCTGCTGAAGTAAACATATAAGGAAATCTTTATGTCTGGCACTTCAACCAGAACCCCGGCGCCATGTCAAGGAGCATCACTCCCTGCATCTTTCTCCGGCATCTCCCAGTCAGTACCGTGTTTTCCGCATTTGTGGCAAATTGTGATAATATGCCTTGCAGGCCATTGCCAATGATTGTCGGGGAAGTGGGCAGGGGGAATACAGGGACTGTAGTTGGCGGGATGTCGGCATGCTCTGCAGCAATGCCGGTTGATGCACCCGCAAGAACTTGTGGGAGGGGAATAGCCATGTCGCGCCCGAAGGGAATCCTGGCCTCTGCATTCGTGTTGTTGATGGGATGGCTGTTGCTGGTGATGAGTGGCGTGCAACAGGCATATGCCGCTGTGCAATGTTCGGCAGCGGCGCGGGTGAAAGTGGCTGCAGCAGACCTAATGCGGGCCGCTCGTTCCGGGTCTCCGGAACAAATTCGCCGTGTCTTGAACCGCCATGCTCACATGCGCCGGGTAATGACATTCGCCCTGGGGCGGGAATTGCGCAAGATGCATCGCGCTCAGCGTCAACGCTATTTCCGTCAGGCCGCGGCCTATGCCGCCAGAAAGCTTGCCATGCTGGCGCGCAGCGTGCGCGGCAATGGCGTGGAAATTGTCAGTTGCCGTGGCAACCGGGTGGAGACACGCCTGCTGCCGGGTGGGCAGCGAATCGTCTGGAAGCTGCGTGGCGGGCGCATAGTTGATGCGAACTTCCGCGGTGTGTGGATGGCCTTCATGCTGCGGGATCATTTCCGCCGCATGTGGCGCCAGGCAGGGCGCCAGCCCCAGGCTTTCCTGGCCTTGCTGAACTGACTTTATCCAATTGCGGAATACCGCGGGATTTCATGAAATGAGGAAAATGCCGCCTCATTTTTTCCAAACTATTCCCATATATGGATGTTCGTATATACCGAACTTGCCTCAGGTGGGGTGCCAACTGGGGCGGGGGTAGGTATTGGCCTGCCTTGAGCGATAACGACAGCTACAGAGGAGGGAACAAGGTCATGAAACGCATCACTACTCTGGCATTGGGTGTGGCATCTGCTGCGGTGCTGGCGGTATCCGCCCATGCGGAAGCCGCGCTGGACAGCATGGTTGGCAAGTGGAAGTGGCAGGATTTTACCGTGGAATGCAGCAAGGGTGGCGACCATGGCCTGAGTTGCAAGGTTGTAGCCGGTCCGAAAAACGTCGGCATGGAGATGATCATGTCGCCGATCAAGACGGAAGGCGGCGCTTTTGTCGGCAAGGTGAAGCATCCGGCCAACGGGCAGGTCTACAACACCAAGATGACCCAGCCGGACAAGGATTCCTGGAAGCTGGATGGCTGCACTGATGATGGCGCCTGCGCCACCGGCACGTTTGTCCGGGTGAAGTGAGCACAACACGGATTGGTTTTGTCTGCATGCATGAAGGCCGGCCCCGATGAGGCCGGCCTTTTCCGTCTTGAGCGCAGATTGAGCGGAGCAAGCCGTATGGCATGCGCGCTAGGGTCTGGTCTCAATAGATGAGTGCTTTGCATGGGCATTTTGGCAAAATAGCAGCGGTTTTTCGTTCGCAGGCAATAGTGGAGCTATTGGCAAGAATGAAAAACCGTCTGATTTGAAGCCAAAATGCACATGGGGAGTGCTCAGGTATTGAGTCCAGACCCTAGGCTCAGGACTCATAAAGAGGCATGCCAGATGTGGCGTTTAGGCGAAATATCAGCGCCCTTGCGTCCGCAGGTAATACCTGAAGGTATTTCCAAGGGTGCAAGGGCGCTGAGATGAAGCATAAACGCCACAGATGGCGTGAAAATTTATGGGTCCTGAGCCTAGCTCAGCTCCCGCGCCGGCGTTGCAGCAGGTGCAGGATGCCCGCGCCCGCCAAGGCGGCCACGCCCAGCATCCAGAACGGCACCAGGTAGAACTCGAACTTGCGTGCATCGCCAAAGTTGATGGAAGGCTGCGCCCCCAGCAGCATGCCCATGAATTGGGCGGCAATGTAAAAAACACCGATACCCGTAACGATCCACAATGCCAGACGGGAAAGCTTGTGCCATTGCGTGCCTTTCGGCAGCACCAGCAGTACGCCAGCGATAAAAGCCAGCAGCGCCAGCCACACCAAGGGTTTCATCAGTGGCATCATGGCGCTCATCATGTCCATCAACATGCCTTTCATGAGTTCTCCTCCCGTTTGGAATCCAGGGGCAGGCCCCATAAATGCACGGCATTTTCACCATTTGCGCTGCATGTGCCTGCCCATGAGGCCAAACCAGGAGCTGCAATGCAAGTTTTTCCGCATTCATGATTCGTGGCAAAAAGCGCCTTGCGGGCAAAAATCCGGGGAAGGCGCGACAATATCGCCTGCTTTCATGGACTGTCCGCTGATGCTATCAGGCGGCATGAGGCTGAACACACCTTCAGGGGCCGGCATTCATGGACACGCAGCAGGAACAGGGCGGGCTTGACGGACGCATTGCGTTGATTACCGGCGCTTCGCGCGGCATTGGCCGGGCCATGGCGCTGAAACTGGCCGAACAAGGCGCGCATGTCATCGCCGTGGCCCGCACGCAGGGCGCGCTGGAGGCGCTCGATGACGAGATCCGCGCCGCCACCGGCAAGCCCGCAACCCTTGTGCCACTGGACATCACCGACTTCGAGGGCATCGACCGCCTCGGCGGCGCCATTCACGAGCGCTGGGGCAGACTGGACATTTTCCTCGGCGCCGCTGGCGTGCTGGGGCCGATGTCGCCGTTGGGGCACATTGAGCCGAAATACTGGGAAGAGACCCACGCCATCAACGTTACCGCCAACTGGCGCTGCATCCGTTCGTTCGACCCGTTGTTGCGTGTTTCCGATGCGGGCCGTGCGGTGTTCATCACCTCCCGTGCGGGGTGGAAGTGCCGTGCCTACTGGGGGGCATATGCCACCAGCAAGGCGGCACTGGAGTGCCTGGCGCGTGTCTATGCGGAAGAAGTGGCCAGCACGAATCTTCGCGTGCACATCCTCAACCCCGGCCCCATCCGCACCCGCATGCGCGCCGCCGCCTTTCCCGGTGAAGACCCGGAAACGCTGCCCACGCCAGAAGAGCTGGCCGAGGCCGCCTGGCGCATCTGCTCGCCACAGGTGGATGCCAACGGAGTCATTTTCAGCTTCAACGATGGCAAGCTGGAACAGGAGCCAACTGGAGGCAACCGGGCGTAATCAGGAATTTTCGCCACCGCCGGCCAGCTCGCGGGCGCGGTGCTCTGCTGCCGCGGTGGCGCGGCGCATCAGGGGGCACAGGCCGCCGTCATCGGCCATCAACACGTTCAACGCCGCTTCCGTGGTGCCGCCCGGCGAGGTTACCGCGCGGCGCAATGCTGCCGGATCTTCCTCCGCCTGTTCCAGCAGTGCCGCCGCGCCGATCAACGTCCGCCGCGCCAGTTGTGCCGCGGTGTGCTCGTCCAGCCCCAGCGCCGCGCCAGCCTCGGCCAGGCACTCCGCCAGCAGGAACACATAGGCCGGGCCGGAGCCGGAAATGGCGGTTACCTTGTCGATGTCGGCTTCCGTGGGCACTTCCACCACTTCGCCAAGCACCGCCAGCAGAGCGCGGGCCAGCGCACGTTGCGCGCCGGAAACCGTTTCGCTGGCGTAAAGGCCGGTCATACCCTTGCCGATGGCGGCGGGCGTGTTGGGCATGGCGCGCACCACCGGCACCTCGCCGAGAATGGAAGTGAACAGCGCCACCGGCGCACCGGCGGCGATGGACAGCACCAGCGGGTGCGCGGCGGCGATGTTGTCGGGCAGGGCGCTCAGGGCATCGGCCAGCGCCTGCGGCTTCACCGCCACCACCAGCACCACCGGGGCAAGATTGTCCAGCGGCGGATTCAGGCGCAGGCCATGTTGCCCGGCCAATTCCTCCAGCCGCGCGGAAGGGGCCGGGTCGCACACCACCACCCGCGCCGGATCCAGCCCCGACAGCAGCCACCCCTCGAGCATGGCCAGCCCCATGCGACCGGCGCCTAGCAAGATAAGATCTCCAGAAAGATCAGGTATTTGCTGTTTATTTTTCATGTCATGCATGAATTGGTGGGCAGACTGGTCTCAGGCCTCGCCCATGGTTTCGAACAGGCAGGCACGCAGTGCCTCTTGTGGCGCTTTGCCGGCCCAGACGACAAACTGGAATGCCGGATGATATTGTGCGCAGGCTTGGGTAATGCGCTGCAACAGGCGGCGCGCCTGCGCATCATCACCGAAGCCTTCCGGACCGGCCAGTTGCGCATGACGCAACATCACCGTGCCGTCCTCGGGCCACAGTTCGAAGTGCCCCAGTGGCAGGCGCGTGTTCAGCAATTGCACCAGCTCCGCCACTGCCGCGCGGCGCTCGCGGGAAATGCGCATGTCCCACATGGCGGTGATCTGCACCAGCTCCTCACCGGCCAGCCACTGCGCGCCGAGCTGCACGTCCAGCCCAGGCAGCGACGCGCTCAGCAACAGCTCCTCCGGCGCGCTGCGCAGGCACGGCCAGCCCAACCCTTCCGCCGCGGCTTCCAGTGTCAGCAATGGGTCGGCATGTGTGTCGAAGGAGGCTGCTTGAGTGCGCATGCCCTGTACCTCAATCATGCCGCCATTGGCGCGGCGGCCTCGTTGACGAATCGTTACACAGACGTTGCAACATGGGATTCACTGGCGCAAGAGTCGGCGCCCGATTCCTCCACAGAGGGCAGGGCGAAAACCTCCACGAATCAGGCATTCACGCACAGCGGATGGGTTGTCCGGGTGGTCAAGACGGATTGTTGCGCGCGTGTGTGAAAGCGCGTGATGCCCGGTTCCTGCAGGGGCATCAAAAAACTTGCGCCAGCGCAATGGCATGGCTATCTATGGGCGCGCCGCGCATATGCGCGTCGCGGGCGGTTAGCTCAGTTGGTAGAGCATCTCGTTTACACCGAGAGGGTCGGCAGTTCGAGTCTGTCACCGCCCACCACCCATCGCCCATGTTCATGGCCTTCCTTCCATAACCCTTCCTTCCATGACATGGGCATGAGCATCCGCGCTCCTGTCGTTGGTCCATATACACTTGGGCATCTCCGCAGGTTCCATATTCTTTGCCGATTGCGCCGTCGGGGGCGTTTCCGCTATGCTCATCAACATATCGAGTTTTGCTGAATCTTCTCGAAACACATCTTCCTGGCACTCGACTCGAACCATCAGGCTTTCGAAAGCATTCACCTGTTCAGGACCGCATGTCCGGCTGGCCGAAGAGATCAAGCCCCTGGGCATCTATCCTTATGTGGAGACACTTGCGGCGCAAGTGATTACCTTGATGGGGTCGGCTTGCTACTGAATACCCGAGTGCTGCGCCGCGCCGGTGATGCGCAGGGAGCACCAGCAAGGTAAGCAGCTCTTGCCGGAAGAGGAGGCTGTCCTCTTCCGGCGCGTGCCATCAGTTGGCGTTGGCGGCAGCCAGCAGGCGCTGGCGGGTCTTGTCCGGGCCGATGAGGGGCAGCAGGCGGCTCATCTCCGGGCCATGGCGCTGGCCGGTAAGCGCCAGGCGCAGCGGCAGGAACAGCGCCTTGCCCTTGCGGCCCGTGGCCTGTTTCAGCGCGGTTGTCCATTCCTTCCAGGTGTGCTCGTTCCACGGCTCGGCGGGCATCAGTTCGGCGGCCTGCTTCATGTAGGCGCGCTCGTCTTCTCCCAGGTCTTGCGGCGTGGAGATGTCGCCATGCAGCACCGTATCCCAGTGCACCGCATCGCGCAGCAGCGACAGGTTGGGACGGATGGCCTCCCATTCAGCGCGGCTCAGCGAAATGTCGAGCGCCCGCAGGCGTTCGGCGGCCTTTTCGTATGGCAGGACGTGCAGCACCTCGGCGTTCAGCGCTGCCAGTTCCTCCTCGTTGAAGCGCGCAGGGGCCTTCGAGAGTTTCTCCAGCGCGAAGCGCTCGGCCAGCGCATCCATGTCAGCGAAGGCCGCCACCGGATCGGCGCTGCCCACCGTGGCGCACCAGCTTGCGATGGTTTCCGGTTCCAGCCCGCGCCTGCGCAGATCCTTCACGCCGAGGCTGCCCAGCCGCTTCGACAGCGGGCCGCCATCCGCCGCGCGCAGCAGCGCATGGTGGGCGAATGCCGGTGGCTCGCCGCCCAACGCCTGCGTCAGGGCGATCTGCACCGCGGTGTTGACCACATGATCATCGCCGCGAATGACATGCGTGATGCCGAAATCCATGTCATCCACCACCGAAGGCAGGGTGTAGAGAAAGCTGCCGTCGGCGCGGATCAGCACCGGATCGGAGAGAGTGGCAAGGTCGATCTCCACCTCGCCGCGCACGGCATCGTGCCAGCGGATGCTGCCCTCCGGCAGCAGAAAGCGCCAGTGCGGCCTGTGCCCGGCCTCTTCCAGTGCGCGCTTTGCCTCCTCGGTAAGCTTCAGCGCGGCGCGGTCGTAGACAGGCGGTCGACCGGCCATCAGCTGCGCCTTGCGCTTCAGCGCCAGTTCCTGCTCCGTCTCGTAGCAGGCATAGAGCAGGCCGGCAGCCTTCAGTTGCTCTGCCGCTTCCTCGTAGCGCGCCAGCCGCGCGCTCTGGCGTTCGATGGCATCGGGCGCCAGGCCCAGCCAGCGCAGATCGGCGATGATGCTCTCGGCATATTCCTCGCGCGAGCGCTGTGTGTCGGTGTCGTCCAGCCGCAGGATGAAGCGCCCCGCGTGCTTTCTGGCGAACAGCCAGTTGAGCACCGCGGTGCGCACGTTGCCGATGTGCAGATGCCCCGTAGGCGAGGGAGCGAAGCGGGTAATGACGCT
>JAJRRZ010000224.1 GCA_024279045.1 Alphaproteobacteria bacterium | reverse complement strand
CACAATCAAATCCTTCCCACCAGATTTTTATTGAGACCAGACCCTAGGCTCAGGACCCATAAATTTTCACGCCATCTGTGGCGTTTATGCTTCATCTCAGCGCCCTTGCACCCTTGGAAATACCTTCAGGTATTACCTGCGAGCGCAAGAGCGCTGATATTTCGCCTGAACGCCACATCTGGCATGTCTCTTTATGAGTCCTGAGCCTAAGGCACACCCACGCAAAGGGTATGGGCCATCATCATGCGGCTGCGTCGGCCTGTTCCTCCTCGCGCATGATGCGCGGCACGTGCTCGTTCGACGGAGCCAGGCCCTGGCGCATGATGATATCGCGGATCACCGGCACCTTCGCCGCCAGCGTGATGGCTCCGGCGCGCACTGCCTGATAGGGCAGGAAATTGCTCAGCAGCGCGGAGTTGACCAGGTGAATGGCCATCTTGCGCGGGAAAATGTCGCGCCGGCGGATGCGGTCGTAATCGTGCATGATCTTCTCCCCGCCGATGTCCTCGCCGAAGGCGAAGGCATCACCGATCAATTCCGCCGCCAGCGCCGCGTCGCGCAGGGACATGTTCAGCCCCTGCGCGCCGATGGGCGGCACCGCATGCGCGGCCTCGCCGACGAGAATGATGCGATCCTTCGCGAAGTCGTGCGCCACCATGGTCTGCATGGGAAAGCTCTGCGGCGGCGTGGGATTGCTGATGGCGCCCAGATCGCCGTGGCTCTCGATCTGAATGTGCCGGGCCAGCTCGTCGGCATCCATCTTCAGGATGGCGCGGGCTTTCTCCGGCCTGACCATCCACACCAGCGAGGAGCGGTGCCCGCCATGCATCGGCACGGTTGTGAACGGGCCTTGCGGCTTGTGATATTCGGTGGACATGTCGTCGTGATGGGCGGAATGATTGAAGAAACAGCCCAGCGCCACCTGGTCATAATCATGTTTGAAGGTGATCATCCGCGCCGATTCGCGAATGGGTGAACGCCGCCCGTCCGCGGCAATGATGACCGGCGCGGCCAGTTCCTTGCCGGAAGCCAGCCGCAGCCGCGCCAGCCGCTTGCGTTCCGGCGCCACGCCCAATGCCGAGTCGCGGATGAACTCCACGCCCAGTTCCCGCGCCTTCTTGGCCAGCGCCGGGTGCAGGTCTTCCAGTGGAATGTTCCAGCCGAAGGCCTCCCAGCCGGCATCGCGCGCATCGAAGGTTGCCGTCGGCGCGGAAAACAACCCGCCGGTGTCGTCCACCAGCCGCAGCTTCACCAGCGGGTTGGACACCTTCTTCAGCGGCGCAAACAGCTCCAGGTGCTCCAGCAGGCGGATGGAGGGGCGCATCAGGGCGATGGTGCGCGCATCATGGCGTTTCTCGAATGGGTCGGCGGGGCCGGTGATGATGGCCGTCTTCAGCCCCTGTTCGGCGCACAGCGCGGCAGCCGCCAACCCGGCAGGCCCGGCGCCGGAGACGATGACATCGAAATCGCCCGCGTGTTCACTGCTCATGATTGCGCCCTCGCTGTCCCTGTTCTGCTGCCCCGGGCATGCTGCCGCCCCAAGCCCTGCGCCCAGCATAGCGTCTTGCTCGGCATCAGGCAAAGCGGCAAGACGCGGTTCATCCAAGACAATCGTATTTGGGACATTTGCGATGGACGGCTTGCCAAAATGCTCTCCCTGTTCGTCATTGCCGGGCTTGACCCACTGCTGTCCGGTTTAATTTTCTGGACAATGTGCATGGCATTGATTCTACTGTGTTTCAAACGTTTCCGGCAGTTTGGGACACACAGCGGAGATCAATGCCATGCGCCACGACAATAGCGT
>JAJRRZ010000223.1 GCA_024279045.1 Alphaproteobacteria bacterium | reverse complement strand
TTGCGCCGGGCGGAGGCCATGATCACTCTTGCCAACATGGCCTACAACATGAAGCGATGGTGCTGGCTCGACAGGAGAAGTGCGCCTGTTTGAGGAAAAATGAAACAAAATCCCCGCTTTCCAGGCTTGAAAAGCAGCCGCATCCAGGACCGAAGACCACAAAAGCCGCCAATCAAGCTCCCCCTGCCAGCCAGCACGGCCAAATCATGGTGTTTCCGGAAGTGTCCGTTGGGCTGGTGGGCGGGGCTGACGTTGGCCTTTGCCGTGCTCTATGCCGTGCTGGCCACGGGCAAGGATTGGGGCTGGCTCGATCCCTTCTATCTCTCCGTGCGGCACGGGCTGGTTGTCGGCGGACTGGTGCGCACCGGGCACATGCAGGATGTCATCACCCAGATGTTCTACAAGCCGGGCAGCGGGCTGGCCTTGCTGATGATGTTCCAGACGGTGCTTTCAGCCTTTTTCCTGTTTCTCTTCTTCCTGGCGCTGCGCAATCATTTCCGCATTCGCTGAACGGCACACGCGGCGGGCGGCTCAGGCGAGCAGCGAAAGCTGCATCTTCACCGCGCCGTGGCTGCGCTCCTTGGGCAGTTGATGCACCTGAAAGCGCGCGCCGTCCTCCGGGCCGATGATGTCGCCGTTGTTCAGCACCGGGCCGTTGTCCAGAAGGTATTGCGCCACGCTCATGATGATCTGCGCCGCGTTCGGCGCGCTCATCGGCAGCGCCGCCAGCTCCATCTCGTAGCCGAAGAAGCGCACCAGCCCGCGCGTGTGCACCACCACCGTATCCTCGCCATCATCGGTTTTCGGCCCCTGGAAGAACTCCAGGCTCACCCAGCGCAGGGCGGCGGCGTTCTGGTCGTTCACCACGAACGAGAAATATTCCGCCGGCAGCAGCCGCGCCGCCGTGCCCCACAGGTGCGCCGCCGCCTGCACGTGTTGCATCAGCGCATGGGCCGCGGTTTCCACCAGCCGCGCCACGTTGCGCGCTTGCGCCCATTCCTGCGGGTCGTCCAGCGCGGTGATGATGGCGTGCGCCGGGCAGCCGCGCACTGCCTCGCCGCCTTCCCGCCAGTTGTGCGCCAGCGAAACGGCCAGCTCCATCAGCTCCGCGTCCAGCGGCTGGTTGCTGATGCTCACCAGCATCTCCACCCCGCCGATGTCCAGCGTGATGGCCCGCGTGTGCAGCTCCGTCGGCCTGCCGGCGTGGGAGATGTCCGCCACCGGCAGCATCATGCGCAAGGTGTCGAGAAACGGCTCGAACGAAAAGTTTTCCGGCCATGCCGTCAGCGGCATGATGGAGGTGAAATGATCCATGATTTTGCATCCCCTGCTGGCGCGGCGGCCATGCCCACCCGCCCGTCGATGTCGTTGCGCCGTTATGCGCCCGTGGTGGCCAGCGGCGCAATCCCTCCTTCCATCATGCGCGGCCCAGGATGCGCAGGATGATGTCTTTCGTGTCGCGCGAGAGACCATCCGCCGCCGCCAGTTCCTCCAGCGCCGCGCGGGCGCGTTCGCGGCGCTCCGGCTCCAGCCGGTCGATCAGCCGGAAACTGCCCGCCAGCCGCGCCGCGGCGGTGGGGTTCAGCGCATCGAGCTTGCGCACCGCCCGCGCGATCAGGTCGAAGCCCGAGCCGTCGCTGGCGGTGAAGCACACCGGGTTGGCGTGTGCAAACGCCCCCAGCAGGGCGCGCACGCGGTTGGGGTTGTCGATGGTGAACCAGCGGCTTTCCATCAGCTCGTGCACGCTGTGCACACACGGCGCAAAGGGCCACATGGCCTGCCAGCTCAGCCACTTGTCCATCAGCAGCGGATCATCACCGTGGCGCTGCACATATTCGGCCATGGCCTGCTCGCGCTGTTGCGTGTCGGTCTGCGACAGGGCGTTCAGCGCCATGCTCCGCGCCGTCATGTGCCGTGCGTTGCGCCAGATGTCGAAGGCCAGCTCCGCCCCCGCCGCTGCATCCGCCTTCACCAGCAGCATGAGAATGGCCGCCTGCAACGCGCGCCGCGCTGTCTGCTCCGGTGTTGGCGCATAGTCCTCGCGCACCTCGGCCCGCTCGAAGGTCTCGCGCAGCAGCGCCCGCAACGCCTGGCCCGCTTGCGCCATCACCGCGTCGCACGCCGCCTTCAGCCTCTCCGGGTCGATGTCCGCTTCCAGCGCGTCGAACAGCATGCCCATGCCCGGCGGCGACAACAGCTCCGCCAACAGCGCCGGATCATCCTCGCGCAGGTTGCCGATGCTGGTGGCCAGCGCTTCCGCCAGGCCCGTCATGTCCACCGCCTCGCCCGCATAATGCGCCAGCATCAGCCGCTGCCACAACTGCTGCGCCGCTTCCGCGCGGGCCACGCCGTCGTCCTCGTGCGCCAACAGCAGCAACAGGTCATCCGCCGTCAGCGGCGCGAACACCCGCACCGGCGTGGCAAAGCCACGGTTCAGCGACACCACCGGCGGCTGCTCCACGGCGGTGAACACCACCGTCTGCTCCTCTTCCGTCAATTCCAGCAGTCCGTCGTTCAGCGCCGCGCCACCGGCGGGCAGCAGTGGCAGCTTGCGCCCCTGCCGGTCGAACAGGGAAATGCGCAGCGGAATGTGCAGCGGCAGCTTCTCCTCCTGCCCCGGTGTCGGCGGGGTGTGCTGGCGCACCCTCAGCGTGAGCGTGCGCGCCTCGGCATCATGCGTCCACTCGCAGTGCACCTGCGGCGTGCCGGCCTGGGTATACCAGCGGAAAAACTGCCCCAGTTCGCGCCCCGCCGCCTCCTCGAAACAGCGGATGAAGTCTTCCACCGTAACCGCCTGCCCGTCATGGCGTTGCACATAGAGCTTCATGCCAGCCATGAAGCCCTCCTCGCCCAGCAGGGTGTGCAGCATGCGCACCACTTCCGCGCCCTTCTCGTAGACGGTGGCGGTGTAGAGGTTGTCGATGGCGTAATAGGTATCGGGCCGCACCGGGTGCGCCAGCGGGCCGCTGTCCTCCGGCCATTGCGCCGTTTTCAGCAGGCGCACATCGGCCAGCCGCTTCACCGGGCGCGAGCGCACATCCGCGGTGAACTCCTGGTCGCGGAACACCGTCAGCCCTTCCTTCAGGCACAGCTGGAACCAATCGCGGCAGGTGATGCGGTTGCCCGTCCAGTTGTGGAAGTATTCGTGGCCGATGATCGCCTCGATGTTCTCGAAGTCGGCATCGGTGGCGGTGTCGGCATCGGCCAGCACATACTTGTCGTTGAAGATGTTCAGGCCCTTGTTCTCCATCGCCCCCATGTTGAAGTCGGCGATGGCGACGACGTTGTAGATGTCCAGATCACAGGCCAGGCCGAAGCGCTCCTCGTCCCAGCGCATGGCGCGCTTCAGGCTTTCCAGCGCCCATTGCGCACGGGCGCTCTTGCCCGGCTCCGTCCACACCGCAAGCTGCACCTTGCGCCCTTCGGAAGTGGTGAAGGTGTCGCGCAGCGCTTCCAGATTGCCCGCCACCAGCGCGAACAGGTAGCACGGCTTGGGGAAGGGGTCCTCCCACACCGCGTAATGTCGGTTGCCGTCCATCTCGCCCTGCTCGACGAGATTGCCGTTGGACAACAGCACCGGACAATGCGCCTTGTCCGCCTCCAGCCGCACG